>JAUYAO010000012.1 GCA_030692565.1 Nitrospira sp. | reverse complement strand
CGGCGGCGCCAACGGCGCGCAACATTCTGACCCGGGCCACGGCCGCAGCGGAACGATGGCGATGGCGTTCGCTTCCGTGGGCGTTGTGTGCGGCGATATCGGCACGAGCCCGCTGTATGCGCTTCGCGAAGCGCTAACTCGCGCGACGGAAGGGCGGCCACCCACCGACGTGGAAGTTATCGGAGTCGTGTCGCTTCTCCTCTGGGCGATCGTCATCGTCGTCACCTTGAAATACATTCTGTTCGTTCTGCGGGCGGATAACCGGGGAGAAGGCGGCACGCTCGCGCTGATGGCGCTCGCTCAACGTGCGTTTGGCCGCCGCAGCTCCGTGATCTTTTTTCTTGGGATCGCCGGCGCCGCATTGTTCACCGGCGACGCGCTGGTCACTCCCGCTATTTCGGTCCTGTCGGCGGTCGAAGGCCTGAAACTGGTCACGCCTGCGCTCGACAATTACGTCGTCGGCATTACGGTCGTGATCCTGCTCACGCTGTTCATGGTGCAGCGAAGCGGCACTGAACGCGTAGCCAAATGGTTCAGCCCCATCATGTTGTTCTGGTTTCTGCTTCTGGCGGTTCTGGGACTGATGCACATCGGCGATGCGCCGCGCATCCTCAACGCGCTGAACCCGGTCTTCGCCATCAATTTTCTTATTTCGCACAAGTTGATCAGCTTTATTGTCCTGGGAGCGGTCTTCCTTGCTGTTACAGGCACAGAGGCGCTTTACGCCGACATGGGGCATTTCGGTCGGCGACCCATCCAGTACGCATGGTTCTTCTGTGTCTTTCCGTCCCTTGTCCTTAACTACATGGGTCAAGGCGCCCTGATCCTCGTGCAACCGGACGCGATGGCGAATCCGTTCTTCCTGATGGCGCCCAGCTGGGGCCTGCTGCCGCTTGTCATCCTCGCCACGCTCGCCACCGTGATTGCGAGTCAGGCAGTCATCACTGGCGCCTTCTCAATCGCCCGTCAGGCCATTCAACTGGGGCTGCTTCCACGCTTGCAGATCCAGCACACGTCCGATTGGCAGGAGGGGCAAATTTTTGTGCCGCGTGTTAACCGCATCCTGCTGTTAGGCGTGATCATTCTTGTCGTGTTGTTCCGGTCGTCAACCAATCTGGCTTCAGCTTATGGCGTCGCGGTTTCGGCTTCGATGGTCGTCGACTCGTTACTTCTCTTCTTCGTGATCTGGAAGCTCTGGCGATGGCCGCTGTGGGGCGCGGTCGCGATCACCTGCCTGTTCCTGACGTTTGAACTCGCGTTCTTCGCGTCAAATCTTCTGAAGCTGTTCGATGGAGGCTATCTGCCGCTGTCCATTGGCGCCGCCATGATGGTGATCATGTGGACGTGGCATCGCGGGACGCGATTACTTGAGGAAAAAACGCATCGGGACTCGATTCCCACGGCGAACCTCATTCGCATGCTGGAAAAATCAAAACCGACACGTGTGCCCGGAACGGCTATTTTCCTCACCAGCGATCCTGGCGTGGCGCCCGCGGCGCTTATGCACAACCTCAAGCACAATAAAGTCCTGCACGAGCGCATCGTTCTGGTGTCTGTGCGCACGGAGGAAGTGCCTCGCGTATCGCCCAGCGCACGTTGCGAATTGTCGCAGTTATCTGCTGATTTCACATGCATCAAGCTGCATTACGGCTTCATGGAAACCCCGCGGGTTCCGGTCGCACTCGCCTCATTGCGCAAGAGCGGCTTGAAGTTCGATATCATGACAACGTCGTTCTTCCTCGGCCGGCGAACGCTCAAGGTGTCTCCGGCCTCCGGAATGCCGAAATGGCAGGACCACCTGTACATCGCGTTATCGCGCCAGGCGGCAAACGCCACAGACTTTTTCGCGATTCCCTCGGACCGCGTGGTTGAACTCGGCGCGCAAGTAACGATCTAGCGCGATCCCCTCACCGCCTACGCGGGACCAGACATGATTCGTGCGTACGTCGCCTTTATGCTTCTGGTTTCGAGCGGCATTTCCATCGCGTCACTGTTCCGCGCGATTCCGCTGGCGATCATGATCGCCTTCCCGATGGGCGCAGGGCTTTTCAGCTTCTCGCTGTTTGTCGCGTTTCTCTGGAGCGCCCTGAACGTCCCGACGGAGCAATCGCCGGGACTTCTTGCGGCTGGTGGATTCGGCCTGCTGGCGGCGCTCAATCTGGGCGCCGCCGTCCGCGGGATTATCCGCCGACGTTGAAGGCCGCCAGCGCCGCCATATTGACGATGTCCGTATCGCGCGCGCCCAGCGGCACGAATTGCACAGGCTTGTCGAGACCAACGATTATCGGCCCAAGCACTGTCGCGCCGCCCAGCTCCTGCAGCATCTTTGTGGAGATGGACGCGGAGTGGAACGCCGGCATGACAAGCACGTTCGCCGTGTCCTTGAGACGGCAAAACGGATAAGCCGCCATCGCGTCCTTGTTGAGGGCGACGTCGGCGGCCATTTCACCGTCGTACTCAAAGTCGACGCGTTTCTGGTCGAGAATTCGCACCGCCTCCTGCACACGCGCCGAGCGTTCGCCGCGCGGATGCCCGAACGTGGCGAAGGCGAGAAGCGCAACGCGCGGCTCGTAGCCAAGACGCCGCGACACGCCCGCCGCTTCAATCGCGATCTGAGCAATCTCTTCCG
>JAUYAO010000011.1 GCA_030692565.1 Nitrospira sp. | reverse complement strand
CCCATCTCCGTCGTCGTGATGGCGAAGGTCGAACCTGCAAGGTCATATTCCACCCAGATGTCTTGATAGTCATAGCTCTTGTGAAGCCCAAGCACATGTTCGTAGAAGGCCCGCGCCCGTTCCATGTTCGAGACCGGATAGACGGTGAAGGCGATCGAGGTGATCATAGGAAGAGTCCTTCGGTGAAATGAACCGAGCTGCATATCATGCAGGTGTTACATGGTTTCTAGCCGCATGTTCCAGCACCTGTTGGATATGGACGTCTACCTGCCTGAGTACTGACGGGGACACGGCATAGCCGTCGCTCTCGTAGGTGAGAATGGGCATGCCTTGCTGGATACTGAGCGGTTTGAGAATAGCCTCTGAAATCCGGTAGGGGAGGCAATTGAACGGCCCGATGACGAGCATGCCGTCGTACCCCTCATGGGCCGCTTCGAGTCCCTTGCCCACAATCGGGAGGAGTTCGCCATAAATGGCGGGCGAGACATGCTCGGCGCCTCTCTCGAAAATGGAGGCGACCGCGTTGGGAGCGGCTACCAGCAGACCGGTCTCGCGGAAGAGCGTGCGGTAATGTTCCTCCTCGCGCTGCAAGGTCTGGTAGGCCATCCACTGCTGAATATATTCTTTCCCTTCCGGCTCAAACATCCTCGTGCAGGCTTTGGCCAGGGCCATGCCGCCCGGCTTCATGCCCCAGGTGCCGGCCGTTTCCGCCATGGGATGATAGGCGATATAGAGAAACAGTTCGCTCAGATCGACCGGTTTGAGGATGATCCCCCGCTCGGCATAGAGGTCGCGCACTCCATCCATGAAAAATGAACTGAAGCGGGTAAAGAAGTCGCCGGCCACGACCACGCGCGGGCAGGTGTGCGGATCTTTGTTGCGCGGCAGCTGCGCCAGGCGCTCGACGAACGAGGGCAGCGTGGCATGGAATTCGTCGCGTGAGCGAGCTCCCTGGGCGAAGCGCTCCCATTCCTCCCTCAGCCGATCGAGGGAGCCCTGCTGTCCCACAACCCTGAGCACATGCTCGATCTCGACTAAAATGTCTGCGAGGATGACCGCCAGCGACAGATGCTGCGCCAGGACGATTTTACCGAAGCCGAGGTAGTCGTTCTCCGGCTGGGGACTGAACAGGAAGAGGTCGGTCAGCCGTTGTTCGGCGATGAACCGCTCAAAGTAGCCCATGTAGGCATCGGTGACGCAGGGCGCGCCGCCCTGCACCATGTGGAATCCCGCGATTTCTCCGGGCTGGCGTTGCTCATGGATCTGGAGCAGTTGGCCGATGCAGATCGGCAAGGGCAGGCATTCACGGCCGGAGGTGTGCTGCAGCCCCTTATCGAGTTGGGCCCGGTCCAGCGGAACGACCTGGCCAGGGTGGAGCCCGAGCCAGCCGGTCGCCAGGGCCAGCGATCTGGTGTGGTAGGGGGAGAAGTTCGGATAGTAGATCTTTACCCGGGGGTCCGTGAGCGGCACGGACTCGCCGTTCGATCGGATGACGCGGCCGCCCGCAACAAGCCGACAGGGAATGAAAGGGCTGGCGCCGACAGATTGCACGTCCCGGTAGTTGTGGATGATGTCCAGGAAGGCCTCCAGCCTGGTTTGAACTCCGGCATCGGCAGTGTGCGCGTCGATTTCGAGAACCAGGTAGGGTTTCGATCCCAATTCAGACGCGAGCATGGAGTGGGTGAACGCGTCGATGGTGCAGCTGAAATTGCTGACGCTCAAGAGAAATAAGTTGGGATGCTGCTTCGCGATGCCGACGGCATTTAAGATCATGTTCGCAAAGTGCCAGGAGGTGGGTCCCTCTCCCGATGACAGCAGGCAATCAGCCGGAATGACGGAGATCCCCATGCTGGAGAGTTTTTTTCCGACGGATTGCGAGGCTTCCGGGGTGAAGGCGTTGTAGCTGTGGCCGGCAAGTAAAATGGCCGGCTTGCCAGCCGCGATCGCGTCATCGAGCGCCTGTTTCCCGAGGTCACGGAGCGTACGCTCTGCGCCTGTCTGGGCCTGCACCGCGGCTGACCAGGCGCCGGTGGCAGCCTCGCGCTGGATTCCCAGTTCTGCCACAGCCATGTCGACCATGGCGGTGCAGGTCTCGTAACCGTTGATGAATTCCAAGACGGGCGAGAGTAAGCGGCGATCAGGAAAGGCCTTGGCCAGGAAATAGGGTCCGGCTTGCGTGATCGGGCAGAGATATGAATCTTTGCACTGGTTCGGGTGAGGCATGCGTACGACATGCGGGATGAAGATCAGGCCCACATCTTTCTTGACCAGGTCCAAGACGGCGCCGTGCGCAATCTGCGCAGGGAAGCAAAATCCCGATTGCGAACTGAGGTCCCCCCGCGGGTCCACGTCGGACAGCACGACCTCCATGCCCAGACGAGAAAAGAACGTGGAGTAGAGCGGAAACAGCGAGTGAGTCGTCAGGGCTCTGGGAATACCGATGCGGGTGCCGCTCGCCACCGCGTTGCCGTTGGAATGGCCCAGGGACTCACGCACAAAGGCCTTCGCGCTTTCATAGGCCGGCCCCACGCCCCAGGAGGTACGTTCCACCCGCTCGTGCTTCGGGATGGCTGCGGGCGAAGCGGGGGTGACCTGAAAGAGCACCTCGGCGCGTTTCTCGACCAGATCTTGAGCCGCGGCGGTCCTGGCCTTTCGTTTCCACACATTTTCATAGAGACTGCAGCGGCCCCCGAAGGGAAACCGGCGTCCTGCGACTTCGAACCGGTCGATGCTGCAGTACATCTTGCAGGCGCCACATGTGAATCGGCCGACGAGTTTCATCTCCGGTGCGCCGAGGGTGAGCAGATCGACGGTATGACCCGGCATCGCATCGGCTCGTTTCAATGCGAGGAGCCCGACCCCCAGCGCGCCGAGCAATTCCGGGCTGGGCGGAATCACGACCTGGCGGCCGACGCTGTGGGCGAAGGCATAGCCGACCGCGCGGTTCAGCGCGACGCCGCCTTGCAGAAATATTTTCTTTCCCACGTAACGCGGTCCCTTGACTCGATTCAGATAATTGTCGGCAATGGCATACACCAGTCCGGCGATGATGTTGTCGCGGGGATGGCCCTGTTGCTGGGCGAGGCGAATGTCGGAATTGATGAAGGCCGCGCAGGTCGCTTTGAAGTGCACCGGGGAGGGAGCGGCCAGCGCCAGGTCGGCGATGTCCGAGACGCTGATGCCGAGATCGCTGTGGGCGCTTTCTTCCAGGAAGGAGCCGGTGCCTGCCGAGCAGGCGTTATTCATGGCATAGTCGATAGGCACGCCGTTGCGCAGATAGATGTACTTGGAGTCCTGCCCGCCGATTTCGAAGATCGTATCCACGTCAGGATCGAAGTGTGTGGCGCCGGCTGCATGGGCCGAAATCTCGTTGTAGACGTATTCTGTGCCGAGGTAGGCGCCGGCCAGTTCCCTGGCCGAGCCTGTCGTGCCGATCAATCCGATCGGGCGATTGCCCACCTGTTCGATGAGCGCCTGGAGACATTCGCGGGTGGCCGCCACGGGATTTCCCTTCGTGCGTCCGTAATAGGAGGCCACCACCGCATGTGTCGAAGGGTCGAGCAGGATGGCTTTGGTGGTCGTCGAGCCCGCGTCGACTCCCAGGACCAGCGGCCCATCGGGAGGGGCTTGTCGGGGCGGGGTGGCGATCACTTGCACCTGTTCGCCATAGAGATGAAGCGGCGGGAGACGGCCGAGGCCAGGCTGCGCCGCAATCTTCGGGGCCATCTCGCTGGGTGAGTCCCGCACGAGCAGGGCGGTGCCCCAGGCTTCGAACCAGGCACTTTCCGGCGGTACCACAAATTCCGTGGACGGCAGTTTGGCCCGCAACGACGCCAGCATGGCCTCGTTGCGCGTGACACCGCCGATCAAGAGGACCCGTTTCAGGTCGCGCGGGCCTTTCTCCAGCAACGCAATCACTTTGTTGGACATGCTGTCGTGCAGCGTGTGGAGAATATCCTCGGGCGTGGCCTCGTTGCGGTTCAGCTTGTGGGTGATGTCCGATTTGCAATGGACCGAGCAGCGTGAGGCCAGCGGCACGACCTTGCCGCTGAAGGACCGCTGGATCGCTTCCTCCATGCCCAGTCCCATCCGGCCGATCTGTTGCACGAAAAACTCCCCGCTGCCCGCCGCGCATTTATTGTGGGACACGACATTGGTGATTCTGCCGTCCATGAGGAGATAGACGAGGAAGGATTCGCCGCCGAGCGAGGCCACCGCGTCAAACGTCCCGCCGACCTCGCGGAGCGCCCGCTGAACTGCCGCGACTTCGGATACATGCCCGAGCTGGCCGGACACACCGAAGTACTCCGCGTCGGCAAACTCCGGGCGGGCGAGCACCTCGGCGAGGATCTCCAGCGGGCGGCCTTGATGGGCCAGCACCGTGGCGGTCCTGACCTCACCACGAAGGGCTGCGACCTTCACCGTGAGTGCGCCGATATTTACGCCGACGTAGGACATGCGAGACCCTCCGGAATTGTGCGATCCTCTTAGACCGGCGGGATCTGGCTCAGAATCTCCCGCTCTGCGTCGAGCCAGTCCTCCATTGCATTGCCATGCCGATAACCCCGCTCGCTGTAGAGCTCATAGGCCCGCTTCGCGATGAGGATGTTCAGGTCACCACAGGGCGCCTGCGGTAGCACGTGAAACTTCTGCGTCGCCGTCTTTTTAGACGGCTGCTGTTGCTGGGGAACCGGTGCTTTGCGCTCCTGCTTGGTCGTGCTGATGGTGACGGACTTCATGGCTGTTTCCTCCTTGGATTATAGGAATGACACACCCGGAGACAGCCCTGCTTCCGGGGCGGTCCCCGGGAAGGGAACGAATGGATGGTCGAGACAGGTCAAGGGGAACGCCGGCCGCCGGTCGATCCGCCGCAGCGTTTCGGCAATGCGTTCCGGCTTGCCCCAGTCGCTCCAGAGCACGCCGGTGAGTTCGATCACCGCAAGGTGGTCCGGGACGCGTTGCAGCAGGTCGGACGAGAGATTGTGCATCGGCAGATCGTGATACATGGCGTTCAGGAGCCGCGTTTCTTCCGGCCCTCCGATGGCCTGTCCCAATTGCTCAAAGCGCCGCATCATATCCGGCAGGCATTGCCAGCCGAGCTTCCACAGCGCATCAACTTTTGCGGCCAACACCAGCGTGTTCCAGAGCGCGCCTGCCCGCAACGCGGCATCGGCCTGGGCGGCATTGGGTTTTTCCAGAAACGAGCGAACGGTCTGCACCGGTTCGCCGTCCCGGCTCTCGAGGGGGCGGCCGGGCTGGATCCATCCGTAGTCCAGTTCCAGGCGATCAGGGGCGACGCCCAGCATCACTACCCGATCCGTGCGCGACTCGGCGACCCGGACCGCGCGCCGGACCGCGTCGAGGAACCGGTCTTCGGGATAGACGAAATGATCCGACGGGTAGAGCACGACGGTGGCCTCCGGGGCCCTGGCGCGGATATAGGTCAGCGGCAGGAACACGCCGGCCGCCGTATCGCGATTGGCGGGTTGAAAGAGGATGGTGCCGCCCCGCCGGTCTCCCCATTGTGCGAGCGCATCATGCCGATGGCTGCGCGCGACGACGGCGACCATGCGGTCCGCCGGTGTGAGCCGGCTTGCCCGATCCAGCGTGTGTTGAAACATGGAGCGTGTGCCGACGAAGGCGCAATACTGCTTGGGTGTGGGCCGGCCCAGCCACCGATGCACGAAGGCGCTCATCCGCGAGCCTTCCCCGCCTGCCAGGATAATCGACCAGAGCTGATCCGATGTGTTGTGCGGACTCACGATGTCGCCCTCCTGATCGTCACGGTCAAGAATGTTTCACCGAGTGATGCCGGTTTCCGCTCCGTGCGGCCGACCTGTGCGTGGAGGCCCGGCCGGCGGTCTTGCGCGCCGGCGCGCGATGTCATCGCATTGTTCCTCCCTCACGCAGGTACTGCCGAACAGTCTTCTGGACCTTTACCAAACATTTCGGACAGTAAGTGTGCGTCAGAGAGAAATCCGCCAGATTCCCTCCATGTATCTTTTGATAGGCCCGTTGCGCGACCCAGCGCCCGTGCTGAGGACGACCTCCCGCTTCGTCTCGAATGAATCCGCAGATGCAACAGACAGGGAGCAGCTGCGGTGCGATGTACAGAGTGCTCATCGAAGCGGAAGGCGCGCGAGGAGCATTCTGCATGGACAGTCCTTCGCGAGACATGTGCCACCTCCTTCATTCACCCGGCCAGCAGGAAACAGATATGTGGTCATATGGCGGAACCGATCGCGGATCTGATGGGGAGATCATGGCGATTCGTAGCCGTTTGTGAAACTGGGGAACTCACCAGTTCCTCCAGAGCAATGTACTAGTGCCACAATCGCTGGAGTGAGGATGAGAGAGGATCTGGGGCGATCGCCGGAGAGCCGGACATGCGTCCGGTGTCACGCCTGCACGACTGGAATAAGTGGAATGAGGTGAAGGCATCGCAAGAGGAATGACCGGGATAGCCTGCCGGCGGCTGGGCGCGTGCTCAGTGTAGGTGCGTCCCGGATTCAGACCGATATGTTTTGCTGTGCTTCGAAGGGGGAGTGGGAGCGAGCGAGAGGGTGTAGTCTAACGAGTCCGGTCGCTGGACGGTCACGATGCCTTCACGATTGAGCCGATCGATGGCGGCAAACACCTGGTTCCAAGAATAGTAGGGTAAACGTTCGTTGAGTTCCTCCAGTGTGCAAGGGCCGCCCCGTCCAAGTTCCCGGCGGATGGCCGACTCAAGAGAGTCTGTCTGAAGCATAGGATCTCCCGCGCGATATAACAGGATGTATTCTCGCTCACCTTGTACGACAGGCGCCGGACCGGGCACACTCGGAGAAACCCTGGTTCTGGATTGAGACCTTACTAGTGCCGGTCCGGCCGCGGTTGTCTCGCTTGCTGGAAAGGGGGAAAGAGCCTAGACTCCGATTTCTGACCGGCTTTTCATCGACACGTGTGTACGATGCCGGGTTCTCCGTCCGCTTCGGGGAGAAGATTCTGTGGCCAAGGTACGAAAGCAGACGAGCAAGAAGACCCCTGCAAAGATCGGCGCCAAGCCCAAGGGTGCCAAGAAGAAACGCGGTGCCCTGCCCCTTCCTTCCGTGCAACCAGCTCCATCGGCTGGCCTGCCACCAGAACCGCTCGGGTTCCTGATCGTCGGGATCGGGGCCTCCGCCGGCGGGTTGGAAGCCATGGAAGAGTTCTTCCGCCACATGCCTCCCGCCAGCGGGATGGCCTTCGTGGTGGTGTCGCACCAGCATGCGGGCCATGTCAGTCTCCTGCCGAGCCTGCTCAGTAAATGCACCGCAATGCCGGTGGTGGAGATCAAGGACGGGATGGCGGTGGAGCCCAATGGCGTCTATATGGCGCCGGGGGGCACCAACCTGGCGATCCTGCACGGCATCCTGCACCTCATGGGGCCGCCCTCACAGGATCGCGTGCCCCTGCCCATCGACTACTTCTTCCGTTCGCTGGCGGAAGACCAGAAGCACAGAGCCGTCGGGATCGTTCTGTCCGGGACCGGCAGCGACGGCACCGTGGGGTTGCGCGCGATCAAGGCCGAGTCCGGCATGACGATCGCGCAGGAGCCGCAGTCTGCCAAGTATCAGAACATGCCGCGCAGCGCCATCAGCTCCGAGGTGATCGATGTGGTCCAGCCGCCGGGGCAGATGGCGGAGCCGTTGCGCGCCTATGCGCGCAGCTCAACGAAACCGGCGCTGCCGCTCCCTGAAGGAGACGGCTCTCAGACGCTGCGCAAGCTCTTCATCCTCTTGCGCGATCGGACCGGGAACGATTTCTCCCTCTACAAAGAGAACACGATTCAGCGGCGCCTCGAACGCCGGATGAACGTGCACCAGATCGAAAATCTGAAGTCGTATCTCCGGTTTGTGCTGTCGAATCCGCATGAGCTCGATGCCCTGTTTCAGGAACTGCTCATCGGGGTTACCAGCTTCTTTCGCGATCCCCAGGCCTTCGAGGTCCTTGAACAGAAAGTGTTGCCTGCTCTGGTGGAGGGCAAGCCGGAGGGCACGACCCTGCGCCTGTGGGTCGCCGGCTGCTCGACCGGAGAAGAGGCCTATTCGCTCGCCATCCTGCTTCGTGAGTACCTGACGGAGAAGAAGCTCCGGCTCACCGTCCAGATTTTCGCCTCCGATCTCGACAGCCGGGCCATTGACCAGGCCCGCGCCGGCCTCTATCCGGTCGGCATCGCCGGGGACCTCACCCCGGTGCGCCTACAGCGGTTCTTTACCAAGGAAGACAGCGGGTACCGAGTCAAGACGGAGATTCGTGATCTGGTCGTGTTTGCCACGCATAACATCCTGACCGATGCCCCCTTTACGAAACTGGACCTCCTGTCCTGTCGCAATCTCCTGATCTATCTGGACGCCCAGGCGCAACACAAAATCCTGCCGTTGTTCCACTACGCCTTGAAGCCGAACGGCATCCTGTTTCTCGGTACGTCCGAAGCGGTCGGGGAGTTCGACTCGCTCTTTACCGTCATCGACCGGAAATGGAAGCTGTTCAGGCGGACGGCGGAACCAGCGACGTTTCCTCACCTGGAACGGTTTCCTCATGGATTGATGCAAGGGGGCACCGAGACCCGCGCGGAGGCCGAGGTGCCTCTTCCCACCACGCGCCCCGCCCCGATTGCCGATCTCATCCAGCAGCTGTTGGTCTCGCGCTACGCGCCGTCGGCGGTCCTCGTGAACGGTCGGGGTGAGGTCGTCTACACCCACGGCCACACCGGTTCCTATCTTGAGCCGGCGCCCGGCCCGGCGACACACCGCGTGGTGGAGATGGCGCGGGAAGGATTGCGACACGAACTGGCGACCGCGCTCCATCGGGCGGCCAGCCAGAAGGACGAAATTCTGCGCCGCAACGTGCAGGTGAAGACTAGCGACGGCGCCATCCTGGTCAACCTGGCCGTCAAGAGAATTGTCGAGCCGGAGGCCCTCCAGGGTCTATTTCTCGTAACGTTTGACCAGGTGCGGGAGGAGAAGCCCGCCGTAGGGAAGGGCGCACCGGCGCGAACGGCCGCACCAATGAAGAAAGGGGAGTCCCGGCTCTTGCAGGAACTGGAGTTCACGAAGCAACGGTTGCAACACACGATCGAGGAACAGCAAACCTCCAATGAGGAGCTGAAGTCCGCCAACGAGGAATTGCAGTCCACCAACGAAGAGCTGCAAAGTACCAACGAGGAACTGGAGACGGCGAAGGAAGAGATGCAATCCCTCAATGAAGAACTGGTGACCGTCAATTCCGAGCTCCAGGGCAAGCTCGACGACCTCTCGGACGCGCACGACGATCTGCAGAATCTCTTGAACAGCACGGAGGTCGCCACCATTTTTCTGGACAATGAGCTGCGCATCAAACGGTTCACGTCGGAGGCGAAGCGGGTAAGCTGCCTGATGGCCGTCGATGTCGGGCGCCCCCTGTCGGACATCGTCTCGAAGCTGAGCTATGACCGGCTGTCGGAGGATGCGCGGGACGTGCTCCAGACGCTCACCGTCAAGGAGCGGCAAGTCCGGGCGACCGACGGGAGCTGGTTTGTCATGCGGATTCTGCCCTATCGGACCACCAAGAACACTATTGAGGGGCTCGTGCTGACGTTTCAGGACATCACCCGGTTGAAGAAATCCGAGCAGGTCGTCCAGGCCGCGCGCAGCTTGGCCGTCAGCATCGTTGAGACGATACGCGAACCTCTGCTTGTGATGGACGACCAGCTTCGCGTGGTCTCGGCCAACCAGGCCTTCTACCGGATGTTTCAGGTAACGCCGCGCGAGGTCGAGCAGCAGCTCATCTACCACCTCTGCAACGGGGCCTGGAACCTGCCAGACTTACGCCATCTGCTGGAAGAGATTCTGCCGAAGAACCGCTCGTTCCAGGACTTTATCGTGGACCAGACGTTCCCCCAGATCGGACGTCGGGTATTGGCACTCAATGGCCGTCGAGTCGAGCAGGAGGCGGCGCAACCGGGCCGAATTTTGTTAGCCATGGAAGAGGTGAGGGGGCCTGGCGGGAAGGCCGAGGAGTAGGCTGAAGGGGGGAAGGTCGGAGTCCCGAATACTTCGGCCTTTCCCCCTTCAGCCTTGAGACCGCCTGTCTTAAGAAGGGTGTTCAGATGGCCAAGAAACCAGACGGATCCACGAAGGACACAGCGCTTCGCCTGCAGGCGGAAGAACGGCTGCACGTCACGAACCGTGACGTGGTGGCCATGCCGGTCAAGGATGTGCAACAGCTGGTGCACGAGCTGCAAGTCCATCAGATCGAGCTGGAGATGCAGAACGACGAGCTGCGCCGGACCCAGGTGGCACTCGAAGTGGCGCGCGACCGTTATGTGGCTCTCTACGATTTTTCCCCCGCCGGCCATCTCACGCTGGATCGGGACGGCACAATCGTGGAGGCCAGTCTGAGGGCCGGGATGCTGCTTGGCCTCAACCGGAATGAGCTGATCGAACAACCGCTCACGCGCTTCGTGGCAGCGGAGGATCAGGACCGGCTCTATCGGCATGTTCAGGAGGTTCTGAAGACCGGTACCCGACAGAACTGTGAGATGCATATCCGGAAAAAGGCCGGCGCCGCCGATTGCGTCTATCTGGAGAGCCTCGCGGTCCACGAAGAGCCGGGACGCATCACGCATTGGCGGACGTCGCTCCTGGACATCAGTGATCGCAAACGGGCTGAGCAGGAGCTCGAAACACAACGGACGCAACTTGAGGCGATTATCGGGTCGGCGATGGACGCCATCATTACGGTTGATGAGCAGGAGCATGTGGTGCTTTTCAATCGCGCGGCAGAGTCTATGTTCGGCTGCCGGGCCGCCGAGGCGATCGGACAGCCGCTCGACCGGTTCATTCCGGAACGGTACAGAGAGGCGCATCACGGTCATATGAGCCGCTTTGCCAAGAGCGGTGCGCCCTCCCGTGCGATGCAGAGAGAAGGCACCTTGTTCGGTCTGCGAGCGAACGGAGAGGAGTTTCCCCTCGAGGCCTCAATCTCCCGGGTTCTGGTCGCCGGCAAGACGCTCTTCACCGTGATTCTGCGCGATGTCACGGAGCGGAAGCGGGCGGAGCAAGAGCAACACCGGCTCATTGAGGATCTGACTCAGTCGCAACAACACTTTCAAGCTCTTTTCAACTGGACTCCCTCCGCTGTCGGGATCAGTACCCTGCCAGAAGGCCGGTTTTGCGATGTGAATGAGGGATTTAGCCGGTTGACTGGGTACACGCGAGAGGAAGTAATAGGTCGCACGACTCTGGAGTTGGGGCTCTGGGCCAATCCATCGAAGCGCGCGTCTGTGCTCCAGGAAATTCAGGAACGGGGCCGTCTCCACAATCGGGAAGGGTTGCTCCGGACCAAGTCCGGAGAGATTCGGACGATCATGGTCTCTGTCGAGCCGATCCAACTCGGGTCCATTCCCTGCCTGATCTATCTGGGGCATGACATTACCGACCGGAAGCGGACAGAGGATGAATTGGTTGAACGCGCGCGCTTGTCGGGCTTTGTCGCCGAGGCGAGCCTCGCGTTGAATCGAGACAAGCCTCTCAATGTCCTGCTCCAGCAATTGACCGACACCATCGTCACGCGTTTGGGATACGCCTTTGCAAGAATCTGGACGATGGGGCCTGGAGACCTCTGTGAGCACTGTCACAAGGTAGAATGGTGCCAGGACCGGACCGAGTGCCTTCATCTTACAGCCAGCGCCGGGCTTTCGGTGAATCGTAACGGTGAATTCCGCCGCGTCCCCTTGGGGGCCCTGAAGATCGGACAAATTGCTCAGGGCGCCGGTGCAATAATCTCGAACGACATCCTTCAGGACGACCGCCTGCCGAACAAGCAGTGGATGCGCGAGAACGGCTTGCAATCGTTTGCCGGGTATCCGCTCGTCGTCGAAGGCCGTGTGTTCGGTGTGCTCGCACTGTTCGGGACTCACGCGTCATCCCCTCTGACGCTGCAAGCCCTCGAATCCGTCTGCCACGGGTTGGCGACGGCCATTGCACGCAAGCGGGCTGAAAATTCCTTGCGGGATCAAGAGCGCGAATTCCATCTCTTAGCGGACAACGTCCCGGCGTTCTATGCGTATATCGATACTGAATTACGGTATGGCTTTATGAATAAGCGGCATGAAGAGTTTTTCGGACGACCCGTCTCGGACATGGTAGGGAAGCTTGTCAAGGACGTGGTGGGTGAGATCAATTTCGACGAGTTCGAACCGTACCTCCGGGAGGCCTTAGCAGGTCAGGCGGTGTCGTTTATGTATCCGATGGTTTTACCGAATGGCAATGCTCGCTGGATGAGCACGCAGTATATGCCTGATGGCGACGACGCCGGCCTGGTCAGAGGGATTTTGGCCTTGTCCACCGATGTGACGGCCCAGAAACAGGCCGAGCTGGCGCTTCAGCAGAGCCAGTCCGTACTCCGGGAAAATCGAGAAGAGCTCCAAGCGCTCACGGAAAAATTGTTGACGGCGCAGGAGCAGGAGCGTAAGCGGATCGCGCGCGACCTGCACGACGACTTCAATCAGCGGCTAGCGGCGCTGGCGGTCGAACTGGAGACGATTGAGCGTAGCTCAATCGTCCATCTTCCTGAGCCGATTCTCCGGCAGCTCGCGAGAATTCATGCCGGCATCGGGCGGCTGTCCGACGATCTGCACGATCTGGCGTACAATCTACATCCCTCGTTGCTCGATCACGTCGGCTTGGAGGTGGCCATGCGAGACCATATCGCCGAATTTACGAAACGGACAGGGGTGCCGGTGACGTTTACAGCCCGCGAGGCGCCGAAGGCGCTTTCACCGGACGTGAAAACCAATCTATTCCGCGTCATGCAGGAGAGTCTCCAGAATGTGTTCAAACATGCCCAGGCGAACCATGTGACGGTCAGACTGAGCGGATCGTCCAAGGGGGTCGGCGTGTCGGTGCGCGATAACGGCAAGGGGTTCGACCTTGAGGGCAAGGACGCTCGCAAGAAAGGACTCGGTTTGGTGAGCATGCAGGAACGCGCGCGTCTCTTGGGCGGGTTTCTCCGCGTCCACTCCCTTCCGGCGGATGGGACGAAGGTCTGTGTCTGGGTTCCCCGCTCTCAGGAGGGCGCATGAAGAAGCCGCGCGTCCTCATGGCCGACGACCACTCGCTGATCCTGGCCGGCTTGCGGAAGCTGGTGGAGGCTGAGTGTGATGTGGTCGGCGCCGTGGAGGACGGCCGGGCGCTGGTGGAGGCGGCGCAGAGACTGCGGCCGGACCTGATCCTTCTGGACATCTCGATGCCGCTCTTGAACGGGTTTGACGCGGCCCGCCAGCTCAGGAAGCTCGTTCCTGAAAGCAAAGTCATCTTTCTGACCATGCATGCCAGTCCGACCTATGCGACCGAGGCCTTTCAGGCCGGAGCCTCCGGATATCTCCTCAAACGTTCCGCCGCGTCGGAGCTTGGTCTGGCGATCAAGGCCGTCCTCCAAGGCCAACATTATCTCACGCCCTCGCTGACGAAGGATGTGCTGGAATCGGTCCTGAAGCCATCCACCGGCGAGGCAGCCAAGGTTGCATCCGCCGCGCTCACCGACCGCCAGCGGGAGGTATTGCAGCTCGTCGCTGAAGGCCACGGCACGAAGGCGATTGCCACGATCCTCAATGTCTCGGTGAAAACGGTGGAGTTCCATAAGTCCCGCGTCATGCAGCAGCTGGACCTTCATACCACCGCCGATTTGACCAAGTATGCCATCACCCACGGCATCACCGGCCTCTAACAGGCAGGATGCTGAAAAAGCCCGCCAGCTTCGTTCTCGCCTTGAAAACATCCTCAACGTAGCCCAGAGGCTACGCCTCCGGTATTTTCATCGGTTGCGGCCTTGCTGGCGGGCTTTTTGAGCATCCTGCTTACCCTCAGTTCCTCCACCTTCCTCCATCCCTCATGACCATGAAGCTCTGGTAGGATTGCTCCTCGCCGCCAGGGAATTCCCTAGTTCCAGCCCCCCTCTATGGAGCCTACGATATCCTCGTGTTCTGTGGGCTGGAGGGTATTGATCCATGGCTAGACCTCGCATCTTACTTGCCGATGATCACCCGGATCTGCTGATGGCCTTGCGGGACCTCGTAGGCGAATTGGGCGAGGTGGTCGGAGCGGTGACGGATGGGCAGTCGCTCGTGCAAGCCGCGCAACGGTTGAAGCCGGACATTATTTTCACCGACATCTCGATGCCCAGGATGAATGGCCTCGAGGCCACGCGGGCGCTCCAGGCGTGCCTGCCGCAGAGCCGGGTCATTATCTTAACGAGCCATCAGGAGCCGGCATTTGTGACCGTGGCATTCGCTGCGGGGGCTCGCGGCTACGTTCTCAAGAAAACGGCGCTTCACGCGGAACTGGCTCAAGCCCTGCTGCATGTGCTCGCGGGTGATCGGTATGTCGGGCTGGGGGTGGGAGGGGAGCAGGAGCTTGGGGGCGGCGCGTTAACCTCGGGGTCTGTTCCGGTCTGAACGGCCGCCGATGCGCTGAGGGTTTCTCGCGGGTTGAATTGGTGACGGTGCGATGCACGTGCGGGAGGGAGATGTGCGATGAGGATCGAGACGATGATCCAGCAGGTCTATGACGCACTGGAGCAGCGCGGCACCGATTGTCCGCTCGAAGAGGTCGGTGCGCTGTGTCCGCATCTCAGCTGGAACGAGGTCTTTCTTGCGGTCGACTATCTCAGCCGGAGCGGGCAGATTCGCATGACCCTGGACGACGGCAGGACGTATAGGGTCCAGGCCATTCACGCCCCGGTGGTGCAGGTGTGACATGGTCCATCAGGCCGGCGGGAAGTCGAGCGAGGAGAGTGGCGGCCTTTGTCGATCCAGGGCCTTCGTTCAAGCGACGGCTGGCGGGGGGGGCGGTGAGTGGACAGGGGGACCTGCGTCGAGGCGGCGATACGGAGGGGAAAAAATGAAAGAGGCTTCAGGAAGTCCGGAGGTGAGTATGGACAGCGCGGCCACTCAGCTGAGCCGCGAAGCGACGAGTGCGGCCGCCTGCACCCATAGCCGGCTGATCGACAACGTCATGACCAGAGCCGGCAAGTGGACGGGTAAAGTCGAGTGCCGCGAGTGCGGTGCCAGGTTCGATGATCCCTACAGGGGATTGAAGTAAAGGGACTTTCGGCCGCCGACGGTGTCATCCGGGCCGACCCTCCAACCCTCCGCCGCTGTCAACGTGATCGAAGGGGCATGGATCGAGTCATCCCGTCCTACGCCAGATACGCCGCCACAATTCCCGACAACACGATCCCGTCGAACGTGCCGGCTTCGCCGATGCTGGCGATGCCGGTGGAGATTTTGGACACGTCGCGAAGGTGGAGCAGATCCGCGCCGATGAGCGGGCCCAGCAGGCCGGCGGCGAAGGCGACAGGTGGGGCCTGGTCCGGCACCAGGAGCAAGGCGCTCATCGCGGCGATCAGGGGAGGAAAGAGCCCCGGCATCGCGATGTCGATCCCTTCGATCGGTTGCGCCATCCAGTAGCAGACCATGGTGTTCACGAAGATCGCCAGGAGCAATCCGGAGAGCGGTTGCAGGCCTGCCGCCACCAGGTGGAATATCTCATACATGGAATATTTCATACACCGCCAGTGCGACCGGAATCACGCAGCCTCCGACATTGACGGCGATGATCGTTTCCCGGCGGACACGCATGGTCGAAGGCCATCGACCGGCCAATCCGAACACGGCCAGCGGGTCTGCCGCCATCGACTCCGTCCGGGGAATCCGTTTCACCGGGATATTGACCGGACTGCCGAGGAACATCCCGATCACAATGAGCAGCGCGGTCGTCGAATCGAGGTTGAGCTTGATCAAGGCCACGGTGAATAGTGGCCCGAACACAAACGGGAGCATCGCCAGCAACAGCAGAAAGAGCAGCAGCGGCAGCAGGATCGGGATGCTCAGCGGTGGCTTGTCGTTATTCATGGCCGCTTGTCCACGCTGTGCGTTTTGATGGCCGTGAGGCGACAATCGAGATCTTGCCAGTGGGTGCCGGGCCAAAACACGCGGCGGCACTGAGGGCATTGGAGAAATGCTCGATACTGCTCCGCGACAAAGGGAGGAACGAGAGAAGCAGCTTCGTCATGCGAGATGGCGGTGATGGCGACATTGCAGTCCGCACAGCGATACGCTCGTTGGTGAGTCAGGTGAAGGTCTATCGCGAGGTCCCGGTGGAGTTGGCGCAACTGGCCGTCGACGTCATCAGCGGCAAGGAGCGTATGACGGCCGCGGAGAAGCTTCCGTAGGACCAGGCGACGATCGCGGGTGAGCAGCCATCGGTTCTCGCGTAGGGCCCGTTCGACTAAGGCCTCGTCCGTGATCGCCTTGTCGTAGGCCGTGTCATAGCCGAGTATGCGCAGCCAGCGAGCCAGGCGGCCGAGCATGGCATCGGCCATGAAACGTATGACCGGCTGATTGGGCTGTCGCATGTCCATAGGGAGGAGTGCCCTGCCTAACTTCGCGTGCGATTATGATTCGGCCAGAATCCCACTCCGTGGATTGCCATCCGCTGTCCGTCGATGGTGACGCGGGCCCCGAGAAATGTCTCTGCCAGCCAGGCGCTGGTCAGGACGTGATCGGTCACGCTGGGTATGATGAACCGGCTGTCGCCTTCTGCCAAGGCCGCAAAGGGGATGATCTGATCCGCGGCGAACCGGTCCAGCGTCGCGCCGGAGGTGAGATCTTCAAGCAACTGTCCGGCGGCGCGCTTGCCGATGGACTCTGCGGTTCTTCGCAAGGCGCCCGCCCGGTCCGCCCCGAGCCGCACCGCGCCTTCTTCATCGGCAAAGAGCGCCAGCGCGGCGCCGCGCTGCAATGACTCTGTGTCGTTCAGAATGTCGATATCGGCCCGATGGCCAGCCTCGGCGAGAGTATCTTGTGCCGCGTCCGCCATCCGGCGGCTCACGTGCCGTTCTTCCAGATGCGAAGAGAGCGCGATCCCCCACAAGCGTATCACCGGGCCTGCATCCTCTCTGGCGATGGCCTGCAAGGGCTTGCTGAGGGGTGTGACTACGAGTCTGAGTATGCCGTCGCCGCGGGGCAGGTAGCCGGGACGGCCTATCTCAACTTCGGCATGAAGTCCCATCTGGCGCAGGATCGGGAGGAGCACGTGTTGGAGATGAAAGAAGGACGGGGCAAAATCCTGGAAGAGGCCGCCGCGCAGTTCGACGGTGATCGGTGAAGCCGCGAAGGCCAGGACCGGGAGGATGCCGAGGGCAAGCATGGTCGTCGAGCCGGCTGAGCCGATGTCCCAATGATAATGTCGTCCGGTTTTGAGAGGGCCGGGATGGAACGTGAATTCCTGCGAGCCTTGCGTCAGCCCCTCCGTGTGACCGTTGACGAGTTCGGCGATGGCTTCCACAACCCGGATATGTTGCGGCCGTAATCCTGGCTTCTCCCGCTTTGCGCGGGCCTGGACCACATGGATGGCCCGGCCAGTCAGGGCGGCGAAGGCGACTGCCTGCCTGACGATCGAACCACTGCCGGAATAGCGGGACCCGTCAATCGTTAACATGGCTCGACCAGTCGGTAAATAGCTCACCTGTCTGATGTCTCAAGGTAGACTTCGCCTATTGAAGCTGGTTTGCCGGCGCAGTAGAGACTCAGAATGTCAGCACTTTGTCCGAGTCCATGACCCATTGGGCCAGCTGGCTCATCGTGCTGGCCGCGATGCCTTCGATCAGGGCCAGTTTGTCCAGTCCCCGCGCCTCCACGCAGGTTCCGCACGCCTTGATTTGCCCTTGCTTATGGATGATCGCTTTAAGCATCCGTTCGATGTTGTAGTAACCCTGCGGCGTGGTTTGGCCAGGCAGGGCTGCGTTCACAGCATCTGCCATCAGAAACACCCGCACCTCCGCCTCAGCATGCTCCTGTTGCAACTTCATGGCCAGCCGGAGTGCGTTGTATACGTTCTCGGACCCATACGGAGCCTCGTTCAGAATAAAGAGAATCTTCATAGTTCACCTCACTTCCTTGAAGAAGGCGAGAGGCCCGAGGCTAGAGGCAAGTGGTTGAAGCTGTGCTCCCGTGCCCATAGCCTATTGCCCCTCGCCCCTAGCCTGTTCAACTTTCCTGGCACTGAGGACGACAAACGCACCATCGCGGGAGCCGTCGCGAACCTCCAGGTTCTTTGTTGCACTCTCACTGGGATCACCTAACAGGGTCTGACAGAATCGCAGCGAACCGAAGCCAGCTTCTTCCACCCGGTCAGCCACGTCCGCGACCGAATAGAACCGCGCATCTCGGTAAAACGTGCTCGTGTCCTTGCGCGCTTCGTACAACCTGCCACGCTCACTCTCCCGGTTGATGAACCCGATGATGAGTTGTCCGTCTGTCTTCAATACCCGCCTGAGTTCCCGGAACAAGGCCGGGACATCGTCCACGAAACAGATGACGGTGACGAGCAGGACCAGATCAAATTGCCGATCGCGGAAGGGCATCCGCTCGCCTATGGCCTGGCAGACTTGGATGCCACGCCTTCGGGCGACTTGGAGCATCGCGCGGCTCGGGTCAAGCCCAAACTGGACGCCGAGCGGCAGGGCAAAGCGCCCGGTCCCCACCCCGACGTCGATGCCCATGCCAGTGGCAGGAACAAACTTCCGGAGTGCTGCGAGTTCGGCCTGATAGACCGGCTCGTGCCCATCGAACCAGTCGTCATATTGCTGCGTCTGCTGGTCAAAGACCGTCACGACGGGCATCTGCGGCTGCCTCCCACACGATCTGCGTCAGAATTCATACCGCATCGTCACCGCCAGATTGTCGTTCGCGTCCAACTGGCCAAAGAACGTCGTGGGGCGGCGTCCTCCGAAAATATTCCCGGTCGCTGACACCCACAGATTATCGCTGATGCTATACCGGATTTCGGGAATCAAGTAGTAGTCCTGATCCGTAGGGCTGTAGAAGGCGAAGAGGCCCACCCGCAGGGTCTGATGCCAGAAGAGTTGCGTGAGCCGGAGCGTCATGAGCTGCCGGTGCTGGTCCTGAACCGGAAACCCGGATGGCAGCGTGGCCCGGTACGCATCATAGTGGGACATCAGTTCGCCATAGTATTGCAGCCCGACCGTGAAATCCTCCCAGGGTTGCCGTTGATACCCCACGAGATAGCGGAACGAACTGTTTGGAATGGACGGATTGTGGCCGGATTGATCATTGAGCGAGTCGTAGTAGCCGATCTCTGCGCTCACGACACCTCCCAACGCGTTCCCTCTGGCGCTCGCCCCATAGACGGCCAACCGGGGGAATATCTCGTTCACGAGAGTCGGGGTCGTCATGCTGTTTGGCTGGAGCGCCGGCATGCGAAAAAAGCCGTGATAGAGATACAGTGCCGTATCAAATCCCCCCGCGCTCCCATAAATCCTGGCGGCCCACTCCGTATTCCCGTACCTCATCCCAGGCTCTTGCGTGGTCCTCGCCGCACCCGGAAATGGATCAAACTGATAAAACCGGTCGCGTGAGGGGAGCTGGTCGGCTTGAAAGAACGGCATCGCGACGATTTCGGCGGATATCCCTCCCGCACTCAGATCCAGCTTCGCCGCGTCCTGTGGCACGCGGAGATACTCGACGGGTCTTCCGGAAAAGAACGCGCCCCAGTTCTTGGCAAAGACATCATTGATGAACAGGTAGTCGCCGGTGCCCCAGATCAGGAGCTGGCGTCCGATCCGCAGATCAGATCCCCCCACGCTGGTATCCACGTACGCTTCCCGCACTTCGAGATCAGGTCGATTGGCGACGGCATCGTGGAAGAAATCGGTTCGAATAAACAGCCGCCCTTTCTCGCCGGATTTATCCAGCCGCAGTTGGAGCCGTTCCTCCCCAAACAGGAAGTCGCCGCCTTCAGAGGTTGGAGGTTGCAGCCCTGTGAGGCGCGCCGAGTAGTTGGCCTGGAGAAATCCCTGGATGAGGAGTTCCTCGGCCTGCACACGGAGCGGGAGGATACCAACGCCCATACTGAGCAGCGCCACACCCAGGAACACACCACGCATCGCCATGCCTCACTCCCTCTCACCGGAGCCATTTCTCGGGAGGCCGTCGCAGCGTTCGCTCGGTAAAGATGTCGTCACCCAGGCCGACGTTGTAGGCCACGCTCTCAAACACCACCTCGGTCTTATGCCCTGTCTTCACGTTGGTCATCGTGCGCTTCATGATCGTGGGCACTCCCTGCACGTCCCGGATCTCATCGGCCGTGAAAACCTTATACAGAGCGCCTTGCACGTCGTAGTACTCTTCCTTCAGCGGTAGATGGGAGGGCTGGTCAATCCAGGTGAGTTTCCGGGCATAGTCGGCCTCCCGCGCCGGCACGCTCTCAATCACTACGGTCTGCTGGCTTCCAAGGGCCTCAACTCGAAGCACCTTGTGGGTATCGGCTTCTACATCACGCCCCGAAATATCCTCATAGGAGAAGTCGGAGCCCACGAAGCTGGATCGGCTGTCACGTGCGGCGACGCGCTGGACCAGGTTGAGCGCTGGAATGAACAGCCAGCGGTCATCCTCCCGGTCGGGGTACTTATAGACCATAAATACGGTGCCTCGCACATCCGCCGGACCGTGAAAGTACAGAAAGTACCGCTGGTTGCCCCCTGCCTCGTTCTTCCGGAGCATCATCAGGTCCCGGAGACGCTGCTGGCCCTCTTTTGTGAGCAATGTCATCTTCACGCGGGCCTTGAGGTCTATGCCGGCATAGTGGAAGGCTGCTTGGGATTGCCGAACAAGCGAGGCCGGATCCTCGGCCAACGCGGCGCCCGGGATGAGACTCAGGAACAGCGCCATTGCCCATCTCGCCATCAGAAGCTTCCCATTCACGTCACACCTCCTTCTTCAGAATCACTCGTTGGAGCAGCACGATCAGGGCCGGCAGCAGCAGCAATGTGGCAAGAGCGCCCACCAACATGTCAATGGCGGCGAAGGCGCCCACCGTCACGTAGGGACCCAGCGGTGCTGCGAGCATCACGGCAAACCCCAGGAAAAGAAGGAGCGCGTTCCGGAGAATCCCCACCGCCGGTTCGCCGAAGGTCCACTGCAAGCTTTTCTGGAGATCCCGTTCCTGGCGGTAGCGTTCCCGGAATCGGAAGATAAAGTGGATGGCAAAGTCCACACCGATCCCGAGGGCCAGCGAGGAGCACACCGCGATGGGCATATCGATCTCTTTGCCGATGAAAAACAGCAGACCGTATGAGACGAAGATGGTGATCAACAGCGGGACCACTCCGATCAGCGCCCAGAGCAGCGAGCGGAACTCGATCGCCATGATCAGCAGGACCGTCACGACTGAGCCCGCAAAGGAGCCCAGCATGCCGGTGACCATCACCTGCTGCCACACCACGTTGACGTACGTCGGGCCGGTCATCTCGACACGGACCCCCGGGAGCGGGTGCGCCGTCACATAGCGCGTGACTCGCTCCATGACTTCGATCATGTCCTGGTTGTCCCCGGTCTTCAGTTGCAGCCAGATATTGAGCCGCTGGTATCCGTAGTCCACGAAATTGTCCAAGGTGTCCGGCGAGCCGCCGGAGGAGAGATAGAGAAAGAGATACTGCGCGGCCAGCTCCTGGCTACGCGGAAGCTCATCATTGCCGGTCAGGACTCGGTTGATCCACCGGAGGATGTCGGCGAGTGAGGTGGTTTTGCCGACCCTGGGGTCCTGGCCGATCTCCCGTTGAAGCTCGTCGAGATAACGGAGTACCTCCGGTCTCGTCGCGGCGTCTGGCGCATCCGCCTCCGCCACGAGGTAGGCCATGTAGGTGCCGCCGAATTGCTGGTTCATGAGCCGGCTGGCTTGCCGGATCGGACTTGAGGCTTTGAACCACTTCACCGGATCGTCATTCACCCGGTTTTGCTCCATTCCGTAGCCTGCCAGCGCCAGCACCGCGATGCCGGCGAGAAGCACCCCCCAACTCCTGGCCATCCCCAGGCGCCCCAGCCAATTAGCCACTCTGACAAGCAGGCCGCCAGTGGCCACCTCACCCTTCCAATGCCGCTTGAGTGTCTCCTCATTGAGCAGCATCATGAACGCCGGCAGGAACGTCACGGTCAGGATCCAGGCGGCAAAGACCCCGATGGCCACAAACAGGCCGAAAATCCGGACCGGCGGAATGTTGACGAGCATCAGCGACCCAAACCCGGCCATCACGGTATAGGAGGTGTACAGCACCGGCGAATATAGTTCTTTCATCGTTTCGAGGATGGCCGTGCGTTTGTCTCCATAGCGGGGATAGACGTCGTAGAACTGGCTGAGAATGTGAATCCCGTCGGCTAGGCCGGTGACCATCAGAAAGATCGGGATCATGGAGCTCATGATGTGGACCGGATAGCCGAGGCCGATCAACAGCCCCATGGTCCAGAGCACGCTCAGCATCGAGACGAGTAACGGGGCCACGATGAGCCGCCAGTCCTTGAAGAATATCCACAGACCGACGGTGATGACCAGCATCACCAGTGGAGACAGCACGCCCATCAGCAGAAACATCTGCTCCCCGAACACCATCTCTGCCATGGGAAGGCCGGCGATCTTGGCCGTGATTCCAGGCTCTGTATCGACCAGCGCCTGAATCTCCCTGGTGACCCGCGCCGCGATCTCTTTCCGCTCAATCGGGATGTAGAAGGCCACCCGCTGCCCATCCTGGGAGATGAGTTTTTCCCGGAACAGTGGATTGCCAAGCAGGGTGTCCTTGAGCTGCCGAGCGTCCTCTTGCGTCTGCGGTGGGCGTTCCAAGAGTTTTCTGATCTCCAGGGTGTCCCCGCTCTTCCGCATCGTGTCGGTGGTCACGAGGCTTAAGACGTCGGGGATGATGACTCCTGGAATATTCAGGATCTCGCGGTTGATCCGGAAGAGCTTGGTGAGATCGTCGACGTTGAAAAGATCCCGCTCGCTCTCGAAACCCACGACGATGAGCTCATGAATCCCGAAGGTTCGCTTCGTGGCTTCGTGGGACACCCGCACGGGCGAGTCCGGCTCCAGCATGTTTTCAGGGTCCGTGTCGGTGGTGATCTTGGGCAGTTGGAGGATGGCCCAGACGGTGAGAAGCAGGATTACGCTGATCGTCAGCCGCGGGAAGTCCACGCACAGCCGGAGGGTCGCGTCCACCACGCGCGCCGACCACGTGGGAGCCGGCGTTTCAGACCTGTTCATCGATGGCCCTCCCTCATCATGTCCGGCTAGTCAACTGGACGCGCAATCTTGCAACTATGAGTCAAAAAAAGTCACCGCCTTTTCAGGCGCTTCGCGAGCCGTTCCCCTTCTTCAAGTTGTTCGACGAGCACCTGCCGCATCAGGTCGCAGGCCTGGATAATCTTGGGATTAGCGATTCGGTAAAAAATGCTCAATCCTTCCCGGCGAGTCAGGACAACCTTTTTCTGGCGCAGGACCGCTAAGTGCTGAGAGACATTGGCTTTGGGAAGGCTGAGATGATCAACGACCTCGCCGACAGTCAATTCTTTATGCCGGAGGGCCTCGATGATTTGAAGGCGCTTGGGATGCGAAAAAATCTTGCACACTTCGGCGTGGTGCTCGAACAGTGTCGTGTCCGATCTGAAGTGAGACATACAAGACCACTTGGTGCAAAGTTGCAAAGAATGGAATCTTTATAGACTGAGCCTCATCCTGTGTCAATTGACGTTTTGCTGCATCGCATTCATCGATTGCTTGCCGGTGTGACTTCTTAGAGCGCTCAAAAGGTGTCTTAACAACCTACTGGTGTGCCTGTGTCGCTGGTATAATGCCGGCATGGAACTTGGGGTGACCGACGAGTGCTACTGGTTGTCATGACCTCCGTGGTGTCTAGGAAATATTGGCATCAACTGAAGGATGGGCGCATCCAGTGCGACCTCTGTCCGCGCTATTGCACCCTTCAAGAAGGACAACAAGGGCTTTGTTTTGTCCGGGCGCGGCAGCAGGATCAGATCGTCCTCACGACCTATGGGCGATCCAGCGGGTTTTGCGTCGATCCGATTGAAAAGAAACCGCTGCATCATTTTCTTCCCGGCACCTCGGTGCTTTCGTTTGGAACCGCCGGGTGCAATCTCTCGTGCAAGTTCTGTCAGAACTGGGACATGAGCAAATCCCGCGAGATGGATACTTTGGCGGATGAGGCTTCGCCGGAAACGATCGCGCGCGCCGCAGCGAAACTCGGGTGCCGGTCCGTGGCCTATACCTACAATGATCCGATCATCTTCCACGAATATGCGATTGACGTGGCGCAGGCCTGTCGCGAGCATGGCATCAAGTCGGTGGCCGTGACGGCCGGGTACGTCTGCGATGAGCCGCGGGAAGAATTCTACCGCTACATGGATGCGGCGAATGTCGACCTGAAGGGATTTACCGAGCGCTTCTACCAGCAGGTCTGTGGCGGGAGCCTGCAACCGGTCCTGGACACGCTGATCTACATCAAACATCACACGAAGGTGTGGCTGGAAATCACCACCCTGGTCATCCCGGGTGAAAACGACTCCGAGGCCGAGATCGAACGGCTGACCCAGTGGGTGGTGGAGCATCTTGGCCCAGACGTGCCGATCCATTTCAGCGGCTTTCATCCGGACTATAAGATGCTCAACATTCCAGCCACGCCGGCGAGCACGCTGACCATGGCCCGCAGGATTGCCATGAAGAACGGCATCCGGTACGCCTATACAGGCAATGTGCGGGACGGAGAGGGCGGCAGCACCTATTGCCACCATTGTTACGAGCAGCTCATTGTCCGGGATTGGTATGAGCTGAGTGCGTGGAATGTGACGGAAGATGGGGCATGTCGTTTCTGTCAGACGCCTTGCGCCGGTGTGTTCGAAGCACAGCCGGGGCACTGGGGATCCAGACGGGTGCCCATCCTCTTGAACCGTTTCTGATAAGAGCACACTCATCGCTTTGATCCGCTGCCGCCGCGTTCCCGATCCGGCGATAGGCCTATCCTCACCGTCGCATTCTGCGGCATGGAAACGCTGTCACTGGGGAGTTAGTCCACAGGGCGCGTGAGCTCTCAGCGTGAGTGATACAGCCACGCTCGCAGCATCACCTGAATCATCAACGGTTTCGCGAGAAGCTTAGGTATGGCACTCCCGTTGCTTTACGGAGGAGTGACCAGTGCGTGACGTCCATGAAAGGAATCGTTGATGTCGGAGCGGGAGAGAGTCCTCAAAGAGGTTCGTGCGGCCTTGGAGCGTGAGCCGCGCATCAATTTGCACAAGTATTCCGTGACAATGGAATTTGCCGACGGCGTGCTCACCCTGGAAGGCGAGGCGGAGCATATCGCCGCCAAGAAACTGGCGATGGAACTGGCGATCGCCGTATCGGGAGTGACCGGAATCGTGGATCGTCTCCACGTGACGCCCGCCACTCGCATGGGGGACGGGGCTATTCTGGATGCGGTGCGTGATGCATTGCTCCAGGAATCCTCCCTCCTGAATTGTTCGATCCAGGTGATTCGCAAAGAGCAGCTTGAAACCGTTCGGGAGGTCACCCGCGAACCTCGCGGGGCTATTCGCCTGTCCGTGAACGAGGGCGTGGTGTTGCTCGACGATCATGTGACCGGGCTCACGCAGAAACGCCTGGCCGGGGTGCTGGCCTGGTGGGTGCCCGGCAGCCGCGATGTCATCAACGGAATGGAAGTGATCCCGGATCAACCGGACTCGGATGAGGAGATGGCGAAAGCCGTGCGAATCGTCTTAAAAAAAGACCCATTCGTAAACGGTGAACGTATCCGCGTGGCCGCCCGGCAATCGGTGGTGACCCTCGAAGGCGATGCGCCGTCCGCACCGCAGAAGGAGATGGCGGAATTCGACGCCTGGTGCGTGTTCGGCGTCGATAAAGTCATCAATCGTTTGGAAGTCCGTCCATAAACGGGAACCAAGCCGTGTGATCGTTGTTCGTCGGCGGTCGCGCGCAAAGTGTTCCATCACACCAACAAGGAGGAGTGATCATGTCCAAAGCAGCTACCGAGGAAAAAGAAGAAAAGGCCGTCGCCACGAAGAAGTCCGGTGAGGTCGTGTCGCGCGGAGAAGAATTCGAACATTGGCTGGAGCGCGTGATGGATGATATGTGGCGTCGTCCGTTTCCCAGTCTGTTCGGGCGAGATCGCTGGTTGCCCATTCGTCCGCTGGGCATCCGGATGCCGTCGCTCGATGTCTATGAGGAGAAGGACAGCGTGGTGGTCAAGGCCGAACTGCCCGGCATGAACAAAGAAGACATTGAGGTAAATCTCACAGGGGAGAATCTGACGATCAAGGGCGAGAAGAAAGAGGACAAGGAAGTCAAAGAAGACGACTATTATCGCCGGGAGCGATCTTACGGGTCGTTCTTACGGACGGTCGCTCTGCCGTGCGAAGTGAAGAGCGGTGACATCAAAGCCTCGTTCAAAGACGGCGTGCTGGAAGTCCGGATGCCGAAGACGGAAGAAGCCAAGAAGCAAGCCGTGTCGGTCAAGATCGAGTAGCGGGGCTGAGCGAAACCGGCCGATGGGCTGCATTGGGTGAGGCGCGGGGCATGCTGCGCCTCATCTCGCGCCGGCGTGGTTCGGATGACTCACCATGGTTCCGATCTTTTTGTTTGACGCTATGTCTGCTGAAGTCTTTGAAATGATCCTCGCGGTCGTCGTGGTGACGGTGCTCGTGTGGATTTTCTGGAAGAAAGGAAATTCAGACTAGCAGGTTATTGAGAAGGTCCGCCAGCGGCGTTCTCGCGCCGCTGTACGGGCCGCTCATTCACCGTGATCCTCCTGCCACGTCCTCAATTACCCGAAGCAGACCGGAGACAACGCGGGCCATGCGGGCATAGTCAATCTTGTCCGGCGTGTCGGTGGCCGTATGATAGTGCGGATAGCGATTCGGTGCGGTGTCCGTCACCATCACCGCGGGATAGCCTTCCTTCCAGAACGACCAGTGGTCTGACCAGGCCACGCCGGGAATCCATTCCCACAGGGCTCCTCCTTCGGCGGGAAATTGCGCGTGGCGGCGAAAGGCCGTCAACAATTGCCGGACCCATGACGCGTTGTCCATATTGCTCACGAAGGCAATGAAGTTCGCCGTGGGGGGATAGAACAGGCTGAAGGGAAAAGGGTATCCCTGGCTAGCCGGCTCTTCGGAGTAATAGCCGATCGTCTCCAAACTCAGCATCAGCAGGATCTTCTCACCCCGTGCACGGCTCTGTTGCGCATAGACGCGGCTTCCCATGTGGCGACTCTGAAAGAACGGCGGCTCTTCATTGGTGAAGGCGACGAATCGCAGGGTGTGCGATGGTTTCGTCCTGGCGAAGGCGCGTGCCAAAGCGAGGAGGGCGGCCACGCCGGTGGCGTTGTCGTTGGCCCCCGGACTGCCTTGGGCGGAGTCGTAGTGGGCGCCGATCAAGAGAATGTCTTCTGGTTTGTCCGTCCCTCGCACCTCCGCTGCCAGATTGACACAGGTCTGGCCGGACACGAGGTAGTTCTGTCGACGGACTTCATAGCCGAAACCAGCGAGCGTCGCGTGGATATATTCTGCCGCCGCAACAAGTTGCTTATAGTGGAACAGATTGCGCTCTCCGATCGTGCCCGCGAGCTGTTGCACGGAGGCGCGCAGGTCATCCTCCAGCCTGCGTTGTTCGTCTGTTAGTGGAGGGAGAGATCCTCGAAAGCTGTCGCCCGGCATACGGATCATACGTGTCATTATCGCACAGTCTGGCAGCCGGCGCCTGCGGGATTGCCCCTCCGTGCCGCAGTATTCCGGGGACGCTGTGGCAATCTCCCCCAGTATCTTCTACCGGCAGGTTGCAGCCCCGGTCTTATCTCCAACTTCTTCTGAAGGCACAGCAGGTTCTGTGTACACAGTTGATCGTGTGCCGGGCACTCGTTTTGCTCATCGTTCTTTGGGTGGCTTTCTAAGGCGGACCCGTGGCCGTTCCCCGGTGCCGGAGGACGTTCCCCCTTGTTCCGCAACACGTTCTCGATGCGGTGACGATTTTAATCACCTGGCCAGTGGAGATCACATAATGCCGGATCAAGAGTTTGGCCTCTTCAAGGATCGGCATGATGCCGGTCAACGGCTCGTTCAGAAGCTGCTCCGTTATAAGGGTGCGAAGGATGCGATCGTCATCGCTTTGCCGCGTGGCGGGGTGGCAGTGGGTTATGACATCAGCCTGGCATTGCGACTCCCGTTGGACGTGTTCATCACACGCAAGCTGGGAGCGCCTTCGAATCCCGAACTTGCGATGGGGGCGCTGGCTGAAACCGGCTATCGGCATATGAATGAAGATGTCATCCGCGAATACCACGTGAGCAGCGCTCAGTTGGAGGAGGAGACGCAACGTCAGAAGAGTGAAATCAGCAGGAGACTCAATCGATATCGTGGCGGACGCACCCTTCCTTCCTTGAAAGGCCGGACGGTTATCCTGGTGGACGATGGCATTGCGACAGGGGCGACGTTCTTTGCGTCCCTCGGCGCATTGCTCAAGGCGGAGGCGGCGAAGATCGTCGCGGCGGTGCCGGTGGCGCCACCCCGGATCGTGGCGGAGTTGAAGACGCTCGTCGATGAGGTGGTCGTGTTGCATACGTCCGACTGGTTCTTCGGTATCGGCCAGTTCTATGAAGAGTTTCCCCAGGTGGAGGATGACGAAGTGATGGCCTGCCTGGAAGAAGTGCGTAGGGCACTCTTGCCGAATGGGAGAAGTGCGGGATGAGGAGTCTCTTCGTCATCGAGAACTTCCGTAGCGGCGCAGCGTTCACGAAGACTGTATGGGAAGTGTGGCCGGCACGGTCGTGAAGCCTGCGCCTGGTTCTGTCTCGGTCTATAGGAGGTAGAAGTCATGGCGTTTGAACTCACGAGCTCGGCATTCAAGGAGGGTGAGCGGATTCCGGACCGGTATACTTGCGAAGGAGACGATCTGTCGCCGCCGTTCCATTGGAGTGTGCCACCAGCCGAGACGAAAAGTTTTGCTCTGATTGCAGACGATCCCGATGCGCCGGGCGGCATGTGGGTCCATTGGGTGATCTATAACCTGTCGCTCGATTTGCGCGGGCTTCCCGAAGGCATTCCTGCCAAAGACCATTGGCTCGACGGCGCGCTGCAAGGCCTGACCGACTTCAATCGGGTCGGCTACGGAGGTCCCTGCCCTCCGCCGGGGAAGCCTCATCGGTACTACTTCAAGCTCTATGCGCTGGATGCCGTCCTGAATCTGAAGCCGCGCGCAACCAAGAGTCAGGTGCTGGAGGCCTGCAAGGGGCATGTCCTCGCAGAGGCGCAACTTATGGGCCGGTTTGGCCGGTAGAGGCCGGATGTTGAAAAAGTCCGCCAGCAGCGTTCTCGCATCGTTCAGACCCTCAACGTACCCCAGAGGGTACGATTCGGCCCTTCACTCGCTGCGGCCTTGCTGGACGAACTTTTTGAGTATCCGGCAAGATCGTGATCCGCTGGTCCGTTTATTCGGATCATCTGCATTCCGTTTTTCTAGCAGCGTCTTTATGCAGCTTGCCAGGCGTGAGAGAGACGTTGGAGAGTGCTAGATTTCCCGGCTTACCGCAGAATCCCGCTCACAATCATTTCGACCGCTTGCTCGGGACTCAGCCCCCGGGCCATCAGCGTTTCGAGTTCTTTCTTGTCCACGCTGCCGATGGCGGCTTCGTGGGTGACCTTTGCTTCCGGGTGGAAGACCCGCACGATCGGGATGGCGCTGGCATGGGCCCGGCCCTGCACGATCTCCATGCAATCGACGTGGCCGCGCGCGCCTTTGGCATAGGCTTCAGTAATGCCGACGATGTCGGCCTGCGCCTGATCTTCCAGCACCACGCGGGTCTTGATGAGACTGCGTGAGCGCTCCCCGCGGAGCATCACCGCTTCTTTGAGCGTGATGTGATCGGTCTTATGCGCGAAGATCTTCGCGCTGAGTTCGGCCAGGCCGTCGGCTTCCACTTCCACGAGATAGTCGATGTCGAGCGTGCCTACTGAGCCGGAGAGCAGCGAGAAGTCCGAAAAATACCGCGCGCCTTTGCCGATCTTGATTGTCGCATGGGGCAAGACCCGCATGCCTCCATGGGGGCCGTGGTAGTGGCCTTCGGTATAGGTCAGCGATGCACCCGGTCCGATCTCCATCATGGCTTGCATGCGATGTTCCGCCGCTTGCGCAAGAGGAAAGAGGCAATGGGACAGCACGCGCGCCTGCGCCCCTTCGCAGATCTGGACGTCGATTGTGATCTGTTGGATTCCGGTCGGATGCGCGAGTCCGAAACACATGTGGATGGGCTGAGCGATCTGCGCACCCGCTTCGACGATCAGTTTCCCGATAATGGCATCCGGCGTTTCTTCCAGCTCCACGCGGACTCCGGGCACCGTCCGCCGACTCAGGATGTGATGCCCATGCGCCACGACATGCGCAATGCTCGTATCATCGAGAATCGAGGGTTCAGCTCCGACCATCGGCAGGGTGCGTCTGAGGTCGTCAAGGTCGGACATCGGTACACACCTCCCCGTCGCAACGGACGCAGGCCCGCCCGCGGAAATGATCGACGGCTTCTCGGGGACTGCCGGAGAAGATGATGCGTCCGGCGCAAAGTTGTGACGCGCGATCGGCGATGAGGGCGACCTCCTCTTGATGGGTGATCAAGATGACGGATCCGCCGCCGGCTTTCACGGCGCGAATGATGCCGATAATGTGTGTAATCGAGAGCATATCGATCCCGGCCGACGGCTCATCGAGGATTGCCAGCTTCGGGTTCATGGATAACACCGAGGCGAGTTCGATCCGGTGGCGTTCCCCTCCGCTGAGGGATTTATCTACCCGGCGATGCAGGTAGCGGTCCGGGTCAAGACCGACTTGCCTGAGGGCCGAGGCCGGATCGAAGTCCGGCTTTCCCAGGCTGAGATATTCGCGCACCGTGACCCCTTCGAATCGCGCCGGCTCCTGCCAGGCGAGCGTGAGTCCTAATCTGGCCCGTTCATACATCTTGAGCGGTAACAGGTCTATCCCGTTGAATACGATATGGCCTCCGCTCGGCCCATAGCCTTCGCATCCCATCAACACATAGGCCAGCGTGGTTTTCCCCGATCCGTTGGCGCCGAGCAGGGCATGAATCTCTCCCGGCTGGATCGACAAGTCGAGCCGATCCAGGATGGGATGATGATCCGCCTCGAAGGTGAGCGCAGCAATATCGAGCAGGGGAACCGGCATCGGCGCAAATCTCCTTGTTGAGAGGAAATGCATCCGGTATGCCCGGCCCGGTCTCTTGGATACGTGGCAGTTGCCGGTTGTCCGGCTCTTTTATTGGTGCATTGTGCAGCAGAGCAAAAGTGGAGGCTGGGGAGTTAGGCCCCAACTCGCGGAGTCGGCGCCCCGGCAATCACATCAGAACCGTCTTTTCTGGCGAGAGAAGTTCCTACGCGCGGACGTCGAGCGCCTGGCATCATCATTGCTTTTTCAATCGATATGGAACGGAACAGTTTTATCCTGAGTGTTGTGCTGCTGGGGGGCGTTCTTGCCCTCATGTCTCTTTATTTTCCGGCGCCGGTTGCTGCCGATGTCGAGGTCGTGCCGGGGGTGGTGGGGGAGCGTGACCAAGCGCTGATGCGGGATGTCGTGGCGGCGTTCGATCAAGCCGATGCGGCGGTGCGGCAGGCCGACATTGAGGCCCTCATGCCGTTTTATGCAAAAGGTTATAACTACTATGGTCTGAAGCCGGCCGATGTCCGTCGCATCTGGGCCGAAGTCTTTGTGCATTATCGCGATCTCTCCTCCCGTCATGTGTTCACCGACGTGAAGCTGATGCAGACCGTAAAAGTGAAAAAGGCCTCGGTCACCTGTACCGGCGGGCTCTATGGCATCGATAAGGAGTCAGGAAAGACCATCACGATCGATAGCTGGGCCAACGAGGTTCACTATCTGATTTACGAAGACGGGGCCTGGCGGTTCCTCGGCAACAAGGGCGGGATTACGGAGTCCGTATCGCCCAGCAGTGCGCCGCATCATCCACTCTTCTAGATAGCCACAGCGAGTAAGGCTCCCATGGCACAGCATATCGCCATCATTCAGGGTCATCCCGACTCGACGGTTCGACATTTCTGCCATGCGCTGGCCGACGAATATGCCAAGGGGGCAGAGGATGGCGGACATGATGTGATGCGTATCGACGTGGCGGCGCTCGACTTTCCTCTCTTGCGGACAAAACAGGATTTCGAGAAGGGCCAACCTCCGGAAGCGATCAAGCAGGCGCAGGATGTCGTGACCTGGGCCGATCACCTGGTGATCATCTATCCGCTCTGGCTGGGATCGATGCCGGCATTACTGAAAGGGTTCTTGGAACAGCTTCTGCGTCCGGGCTTTGCCTTCGAGTATCAGAAGTCCGGCGGGATGGCGAAAAAGCTGCTCACGGGAAAGTCGGCCCGCATCGTCGTGACCATGGGGATGCCGGCGTTTGTGTACCGCTGGATCTTCTTCGCCCACAGTCTCAAATCTCTCAAGCGCAACACCCTCTGGTTCTGTGGCATCGGCCCGGTGAAATCCACTATCATCGGATCTATCGACGGGCTGACGGACCGTCAGAGGGCCGACTGGTTGGATGAGATGCGGGGATTGGGGGATGTGGGGAAGTGAGGGCGGTCCGGTCGGTCTCCTGTGCTCGCCCAACGCGCACGCAAATGTGATCGAATCTTCGCGTTGCGGGCGGTGCTCGTTGGATGCGCGCAGTGGGAGACCGACCAGACCGCCCTCCGAAGAGAAAGTTTCAGCAAGCTTTGTAGGAGCATTGGAAATGGCGCGATGTCGCAGTCGAAGCAGTCCGTCCGATCATCCGCCTTGTGGTGGTGGGGGTGAGGAAGGAAAGGACTCGGAGGCTCCACTATGAAATCACGAAGGCTTGATCGAGATGGCGGGGAAGGGTCGCTTAATCGTCGGCAGCTGTTGAAGGCGCTCGGTGCGCTCGGATCGATGGTTGCGCTGGGCGGCACTCGCGGACTGGCGGATGCGCTGGAGCCGGTGCGCTCGTCTACGACCGGGGACATCCCGAAGCGCCTGTTGGGGAAAACCGGCGTGCAGGTTTCCGCGCTCTGTTTCGGCGGCGCCCATTGGGGCCGAATCGAAGACGATGTCGAGGCGATTCGCATCCTTCAGGAAGCGATCGACGCAGGCGTGACCTTTCTGGACAATGCCTGGGAGTACAACGGCGGACGCTCTGAAGAGCTCATGGGGAAGGCCCTGCAAGGCCGGCGGCAGCAGGTCTTTCTCATGACGAAGGTCTGTTCGCACGGACGCGATAAGCGGGTGGCATTGCAGCAGCTCGACGAATCGCTCCGCCGCCTGAAGACGGATTATCTCGATCTCTGGCAGATTCACGAAGTGGTCTATCTCGACGACCCGGATCGGCACTTTGCGCCGGGCGGGGCGGCCGAGGCCTTGCTCGAAGTGAAGCGGCAGGGTAAGGTGCGGTTCATCGGTTTCACCGGACACAAAGATCCGAAGATTCATCTGAAAATGCTCGCCCATGATTTTCCTTTCGACACCTGCCAGATGCCGCTCAATGTCTTTGACGGAACCTATCGGAGTTTCGAGCAGGAGGTGCTGCCGGTCCTCACGCAGCGGGGCATCGCTCCGATTGGAATGAAGAGCCTGAGCGGCAATGCCGAGCCGATCAAGCAGGGTCTCGTCACACCGGAGGAAGCGTTGCGGTATGTGTTGAGTCTGCCGATCGCCGCTCTGGTCAGCGGCATCGATTCACGGGAAGTCTTACAGCAGAATCTCGATATCATGCGGCGTTACGTCCCGATGACGGTCGCCGAGATGCAGGGGCTGCGGACTCGCGTGGCCCGCTACGCCATGGACGGGCGATTCGAGTTGTTCAAGTCCACAAACCGCTACGACGGCCGCATCGGGCGGGAGCAGCATGGTTTATCCTAGCGCTGGGTGGCGGGACGCCGGGACCGCAGTCGATATGATCGGGAATGGAAGGAACGGATCGCATGCCGCCACAGCAGGTTGAGCCGCACGTCTTTGTCATCATTGGAGCCACCGGCGATCTCACCCGCCGCAAACTGCTGCCCGCGCTCTATCATTTGCGGGATCAGGGGATCCTGGAAACCCGCAACACACTGATTGTGGGTGCGGCCTTGCCTGAAGTCGGTGAGGACGGGTTTCGGCTCTGGGCGCATGAAGGGTTGCACAAGGCCGGCTGGCACAACGACCACGAATTGCGCGAGTGGTGCGACGCCTGTCTCTACTACCACACGATCGGTCGCGGGACGGATGATGATTATGCCGCGTTAGCTTCCTACATCCGGCGCATTGAACTGGAACACGTCATGCCGGGAAATCGCGTATTCTACCTGGCTGTGCCGCCGGACATCGCGCCCAATGCCATCGAAGGACTGGATCGGGCGGGGTTGCTCAAGGGGCGCGGGTGGGTGCGCGTCGTCTTCGAAAAGCCCTTCGGGCACGATTTCCAATCGGCTCGCCAGCTGAATACCACGCTGCACCGGTATGTGGACGAATCGCAGATTTACCGGATCGATCACTATCTGGGAAAGGAAACCGTCCAGAATCTGCTGGCCTTCCGGTTCGCCAATCCGATTTTCGAATCGCTCTGGAAGCGCGACGCCATCGAGAACGTGCAGATTACCGTGGCTGAAGATCTCGGCGTCGAACATCGGGGGGCCTACTACCAACAGGCCGGCGCGCTGCGCGACATGCTGCAGAATCATTTGACCCAGCTCCTGACTGTCGTGGCGATGGAGGTCCCGGTCTCATTCGATGCGGCGGCCATTCAGAGCGAGAAGATGAAAGTGCTCCATTCCATTGCGCCGATTGCGGAGCGAGACGTCGTGTTCGGCCAGTACACCTCCTGGCAGATCGGCGACCAGACGATCCCCGGGTATCGCGAGGAACCGGGCGTGCCGAGGGATTCCAACACGGAAACCTATGTCGCGTTGAAAGCGGAGATTCACAACTGGCGCTGGAAGGGCGTCCCGTTCTATCTGCGGACCGGGAAGCGTTTTCCCAGGAAGCTCACCCAGATCGCCGTCATTTTCCGCGAGGCGCCGGCTCACGTCTTTCCGTCCATCGATCCGGGCAGCATCGCGTCCAACAAGCTGTTGATCACTCTGCAGCCCAGCGAAGGATTCTCCCTCTGCTTTTCCGTGAAGAGTCCTGGACGGCCGTTCATGCTGAGCGACCATGCGCTGCAATTCGATTATCAGAAAGCATTCGGCCAGCTGCCTGAGGCGTACGAGACGCTCTTGCGCGATGTGATGATCGGGGACCAGACCCTGTTTGTCAGCGCAGAGTTCACGGAAAAGGCCTGGCGGCTCTACGATCCGCTCCTGACCGGCACGCAAGTCGTCCATCCGTATTCGGCCGGCTCCTGGGGACCGCGCGAGGCGGATGCGTTGGTAGAGCGACAGGGCCATCAATGGCAACTCGGCTGGTGAGCCAGTTCCATGGCATTCTGCTTCAAGTCGGTCATTCAACCCGCTCGTCATCCTCCCATTCTTGACGCTGGGGACTCAGCTAGCCGATAATGCGCCGGTCTCTGGCAGGATGCTGGAACAGTCGGCCGGCAGCGTCCTCGCATCACTTACAGGCTCAATGTACCGACGCGTACTCGGCCACCGGCGCACCAACTACGACACCGGTTTGACAGACGTTGGAGCTGGTTCACGGTGAGTATCCACACAGTGACGGCACAGATTGAGTCGATCAAAGATCTGACGCACGATGTGCGGCAGCTCGATTTGCGGCTCGTCGAGCCGGCGACGATCGAGTTCAAACCGGGCCAGTTCATTTCATTCGAACTCCCGCATCCCGAGACCGGCCGTCTCGTCACGCGGGCCTATTCCATCGCCTCATCACCCAGCCGTCCCGGCGTTGTCACGCTCTTGTTCAATCGCGTGTCGGGCGGGCCTGGCTCCACGTTGCTCTATGGATTCAAAGAAGGCGATACGACGCGATTCAAAGGACCGGCCGGCCATTTCACGCTGCGCGAGGATCCTGGGCGTGACCTGCTCTTTGTCGCCACCGGCACCGGCATCACGCCCATCTGGTCGATGCTCCTGGCGAACGCGGAGCGGCCCGATCCCCGACCAGCCACTCTGTTCTGGGGACTGCGGAGCCAGCGCGATCTGTACTATCAGGAAGACTTGATCGCACTTGCGCGTCACATGCCGAACCTGACGACGGTCCTCACGCTCTCTCGTCCCGAGCCGGGCTGGTCCGGAGCGACCGGGCGTGTGCAGCAACTGGTGGAAGAGCGCGTCACATCGGTGGCGCATCTCGCCGTCTATCTCTGCGGAAGCGGCGGCATGATTGCCGACGTGACGAAGGCTCTGCAGCAGAAGGGCCTGTGCCCCATCTATCGCGAAAAGTATTACGATGCAGCCGCCGCCGCGAAAGACTAAACGGACGCGCAACGATCGGCATAACTCCCTGACGAAAGGATCGCACCGTGGCAAAGAAGCCTCTGACACCGGCGAAGGTCATGGAGTTGGGCTCCGGATTTTTCGGGTCGAAGACCCTGCTGAGTGCGATCGAGCTTGGGCTCTTCACCGAGTTGGCGAAAGGGGCGCGCACGCTGGACGAGTTGACCGCGCGGCTGAGTCTGCATCCGCGCAGCGCGCGGGACTTTTGCGATGCGCTGGTCGCCTTGGGGATGCTGAAGCGTACCGGCACACGCTACGCGAATACGCCGGAAACCGCGCTGTTTCTCGATCGGGCCAAGCCGTCCTATATCGGCGGCATCTTCGAAATGTGCAATGCGCGGCTGTATCACTTTTGGGGCTCGCTGACCGACGGGCTTCGCACCGGCCAGCCGCAGAATGAAGTGAAGACCGGCGGCGATTTCTTCGGCACGCTCTATAGCGATCCGCAGCGGCTGGAAGGATTTTTAAAGGCCATGACGGGCCTCAGCATCGGGTCCGGCCGCGGAATTGCCAAGAAATTTGCCTGGAAGAAATACAAGACCTTTGCCGATGTCGGCTGCGCGCAGGGCGGTGTCGCCGTCGAAATCGCGCTCGCGCACAAGCACCTCACCGGGCTCGGCATGGATCTGCCGGTCGTGCACCCGGTGTTCGAGGCCTATGCCCGGAGTAAGGGCCTGGCAAAGCGGCTGCAGTTCCGTCCCGGCAATTTCTTCAACGAGCCGCTGCCGCAGGTCGACGTCATCATCATGGGCCACATCCTCCACGACTGGAACCTCGACGAAAAACTGATGCTCCTGCGCAAGGCCTACGAGGCGCTTCCGCCGAACGGCGCGGTGATCGTCCATGAAGCCCTCATCGATGATGCGCGCAAGGAGAACGCGTTCGGCCTGCTGATGAGCCTCAACATGCTGATCGAAACCCCCGGAGGCTTCGACTTCACCGGCGCCGACTGCCGCAAGTGGATGAAAGAAGCCGGCTTCAAGAAGACCAAGGTGGAGCGGCTGGCCGGACCGGACGGCATGGTGATCGGCTATAAGTAGGCGGTCGTCGGGGACCTGCGCTGGTCTCGCCGCTAGGGGCGTTTCGTCTGGTGGAAGAGCCTTCATACGTACGAGTGCTTGAAGCGTTGATCGCCTGGCACCCCGTGCAGTGAGCCAGTTGCTTGACACTCATATACTGAAACTTGCATATTTATGGCCGTGGTCGAAAAAAAACGATCAAGTGGATCGGGCCCTCGCGGCGGGATCTTCAGGCCTTTCCGTCAGACGCTCGGCGTCTAGCGGGCTTTCAGCTTCGTCAGGTTCAGAAGGGCCTGGACCCGATGGATTGGAAATCGATGCCGACGATCGGAATTGGCGTCTGTGAGCTGAGAATCCATACGGCCGTCGAACATCGTGTCTGCTATGTCGCCAAGTTTGCGGAAGCGACTTATGTGTTTCATGCCTTTGAGAAGCGGACGAGGAAAACAGCGCAACGCGACATCGAGCTCGTCAGGCAACGCTATCAGGCGCTCATAACACAACGCTGAATACAACAGGGCCGAGAGGGAGCTGCACATGAAAGCTAAAATCACACCGTCCAGCGGAAATGTCTTTCGTGATCTTGGGTTTGGGCGCGAGGAGGCCGAGCATTTGCTGGTCCGGTCGGATCTGATGATTCAGGTGCAGAAGATCATCGCGGCACGCGGCCTCAAACAGAAATCCGCAGCCAAGATACTTGGCGTGACACAGCCCCGCGTCAGCGATCTCCTTCGTGGGCGCATCGACTTATTCAGTACGGACGCCTTAATCGATATACTGGCGAGGCTTGGCGCGCAGGTGCGTCTGACGGTGAAAGTTCGTCCTGCGGCTTAGACCGGAACGATCCCCCAGATCTGTTGACCGGATGACTCTTCGATTCACGAGCCCCGCGCGCTACCGTACGCCCGTCTTCGCCTGGAGGCTCTGCAGGTAATTCGCGATGGAATGGTCCGGGACCTCTTGCCTGCCGAGCGAGTTCCAGAACGAGATCACAGAGAAGCGCTCCGCCTGGGCGTCGCTGAAATAGGCGTAGTTGGCCCCGTCCTTCAGCACGACTTCGGGGCCGATATGCTTGTACGGGCCTTCGTCGAGGATCGTGGAGATATCCAGCGGCGGGAGGAGCGGCACCGGATCCTTGTCGTTCACGAAACGCAGCAGCGGCAGCCCCCGATACCTCTCGACGCCCGCGCGGTTCGTCACCTTCGGCTGGCCGAACGTCATCGCCTGACCGAGCTTCACCCCGTCTTCCTTAAAGAGCATCAAGACGATCGACGCCGCCGCGCCGCCTAGGCTGTGCCCCGTCACGCGCACTTCATAGCCCGGCCGCAACAGCGGCTTCGCAAAGGCATAGACCTGCAGCGCCGTGTCGGCGAAACCCTTGTGCAGCGGGATCTGTAACCGTCCGTCCACCACCTTGTTGTAGTCCACATCAAGTTTCACGTTCTCCAGGGTCGCGGTTCCCCGCACGGCCACCCACTGAATCTTTTTCGCATCGTCCGTTTCGATGTAGGCCTTCACCCCTCTGGGCGTTTCCACCATGAAGGAGACCATTGTGCCGGCCGGCGCCTTCTGCTTGATCGACGCATCGCTCTCATAGACCAGGGCCGCCCGTTGCGCATACTGTACCGCGAGCGCGAAATCGATGGGCGCAGGCGGTTGTGAAGGCGTTGGTTTCGGCAGGGCGCTCTTGGAACAGCCTGCGGAAGCAGCGACGAGACCGGCGAGCGTCACGATGAAGGCGAACGTGCGGAACGGTGTAGTATTTGGCGATGCGATCATGGGCAGAACGTCCTGGTGAAGGTGAAATCCTGAGAGGCTTGTATCTGGCTCGTCGGAGCAAGTCAAGGAGGGGCCTTGCAGATATGCCACTTGTGGCATATGATGCAGTAGGGCACAGTAAGGCAGGAGCGAGATGAAGCCGGTTCATTTTGTGGGATCGTCGCGGGAACGCCTGCGGGATTTGCCCGATGATGTCAGGGAGACGGTAGGGCATCAACTCTTCAAGGTGCAGCAGGGGAAAGAGCCGGACGATTGGACGCCGATGCCGGCGGTAGGCCTCGGCGTCAATGAAATCCGGGTGCGGGATGAGAGCGGAGGCTATCGAGTGCTCTACTTGGCGAAGTTCGAGGAGGCCGTGTATGTGCTCCACGTCTTTGAGAAACGGTCCCAGAAGACGCTGAATAGTGATATCCGGCTTGCTAAAGGTCGATATGCCGATTTGCTGAGATGGCGAAAGGGGGAAGATTTATGACGCGTGCCACAGTGACAAAAGGTAGCGGGAATGTGTTTCTGGATTTGGGGTTTTCCCAAGAGAAGTCCGCCGAGCTGATTCTGAAAAGTGGTCTGCTGCAAGCATTGCAGGAGACAATCAAGGGACAGGGGTGGAAGCAGATCGAAGCGGCGGCGCAGTTGGGCATCGACCAGGCCAAGATATCAAAACTCTTAGCTGGTCAGATGGCGGGATTTTCTATTGAGCGCCTCGTTCACTTTCTCTCACTTCTGGGCCAGGACGTAGAAGTAACGGTTCAGAAGGCGGCGCGTGGACGGCGACGGGGAACTGTTCGGGCAAGAGTAGCCAGGGTCGGAAAGATTACAGCGTAGGGTCTAGCCCAGTAGCGCGGCGGCAAGCGCCGGGAGCCAGGGAAGCAGGGCCACGCCGAGACAGATCGAGAGCGCCACGATCGAGGCGACGAGATCTTCGTCCAATCCGGTTTCCGTCGCGAAGATCACGGCCGTCACCGCCGAGGGCATCGCGGCAATCAGAATCACCACCGCCCGTTCCATTCCCGTCAGATTCAGCAGCCAGGCAGCGAACCATCCCAGCAACAATCCACCGAGCATCCGCATTGCCACACCCAGGCAAGTGAGCCGCCAGGTCCGTCGCAGCGCCGCGAACCTGATCGAGAGGCCGAGGACGAGACTCGCGAGCGGCGTGGTCATGAGATGCGCCGGCGTCAAAATGGTATGGAGCCAGGAAGGCAGATGAAGCCCGGCCGCTTTCATCGCCAGCATGATCGTTACGGCCCAGAAGGGAGGCGACGTGAGCAGGCGCGTGAGCGCCGAGCGCGCCGCGGTGCCATGCCACACGGCCAGGGCATAGAGCGCGGTGAGAGTGAGTGCGGTTTGGCCGAGGTCGAAGAGGATTGCCTGGGCGAGGCCCTCGTCGCCGAACGTCGCCAGGGCGACGGGATAGGCGAAGTACACGGAGTTGATGCAGCCGATGGCGAGGAGGAATCCGCCCTGTGTCGGGCGGGCGAGATGCAGCCATCGTGCAATCGTCCAGGAGGCCAACACCAATGGCAGCGAGACCAGACAGGCAGCCAGCGGCAGCTTCCAGGCCGTCGGGGCAAAGGCCACGCGATCGAGCGAGACGAGAATCGTCGCCGGCAGCGTAACAGAAAAGACGAACAGCCCCAGTCGTTCCGCGTGCGGTTTTCCGAGCAGGCCCGACAGACGCAGCGTAGCGCCGACAACGAAGAGGATCAGAAAGGCTTGCAGGGCTGGAGGCATGGGGGAGGAGAGTAGCAGAAAAGTTTGAGGAGGTGTTGCGCTGTAGAGCGTGCGGGCGCTCACGAGAGTCTCGTGGGCGCCCGTCTCGATGGCATGAGGCTAGAAACGAACGCCGAAAGTGAGGCCCGGCATCACGGATGCGTCTGACCCACGTCCTGTATTCACGTCCGTAAAGTTGAGCAGGAATGTGGCGGTCAGTGCGAGGTTATTATTGAGGGCATAGTCCAAGCCGACGCCGATGGGGATGAGCCAGGAGGTGTCTGATTTAAAGCGGTCGGCATAGAGCAGCCCGACACCGCCTTGGATGTTCAGTTTTAAGCGATTGTCGACGCCCGGAAGGTGGAACCAGTACTTGACCTGGCCGGAGGCGCCCATTTGAAACAAGTCGCCGGTAAAGGCGAATTGCACCAGTGGACCGATCGAGAGTTGCGGCATGAGGAAGTAGTCCGCGTTGAAATTCAAGGCCAAGGCTATGCTATCCGGGGTATTACCCAGAAAGCCGATGCCCGCGCCACCGGTCCATGTGCCTTGGCGCAATTCCGACGCAAGTGATGCGGTCGGCGTCACAGTGAGCAAGGCGCCGCTCAGGCAGGCGAGTGCGAGGACCCTTCGAAGACCGTGAACGATGCGCATCAGGGAGACTCCTTTCGTGCCGATACGCCGGCTACGGGCCGGCGGTGAGAAGAATTGAAAGATAAGGATAGCAAGAATCGCCTGGTTGTCAAAAACCAGTGAGAGCGAAGGTGTGTGGAATGGCCTCACGCTTCTGCGAAGGGGCGATTTGCTTGAGCGTGAACGAGAGTTCTGTATCGTAAGACATCTTCCGGAGGAGAGGTGCCCGTGACGGCTCAATATGCGGCAATGGCAGTGGCGGCGATTGAAGACTGCATCGACCGGGATATTGGCGAGTGTCATGCCCGGGTCGACGGGTTTGTCGAGCGGCATTTTTCACTGCAAGAAACCATCACGCTGCAGAAGCAGTCGTTTGTCAGCGATCTGCTCTGCCATCCCGTCAATACCCTCTGGGCGATTCCCTATCTGTTGCTGAAGAAAGTCGTCGAGGTGCCGGAGAAATTAGGCTGGCATGCCGGGGCCGATCTGGTCGGGCTGCTCCCCTCTGGCATCAAGACGCGGTATCAGAAAGAAGTCGAACGCATGATCGCCACCGAGTTGCCGGCGTGGCCATGCGAGGGCGGCACCGGTGTGACGGTCCCCCATGGACTGGGGGAGATGCTGAAGCGGGATCAATCCGTCGTCCCGCTGTTAGCGTCGCAGGCGAGTATCGAGGCGGCACTGGAGGACCTGCCCGACATCACGAAAGTGCTCGAATCCCATTCATCCAGCCGCGGGCTGGTGTGCGATATGGCGGCGACGGTTTTGACGCTGATGATGGGATGGATGTTGTTCGGCGATCACTCCCTCGGCATTGCCGGAATCGGCGATCAGATCGCCAGAAAGGCGGCTCGCGATCGGGCGGCCTCGCACTTCGTGCTGGGCGCGGGCCTCGGGTCCGCGTTTTACTCCGTGTTCCCGCCCAAGCCGTCGGTGTGGCAGGTGGTGTGGGCCACGCTGTGTGTAGGCCTCTTTGTCACCTGCATGAGCCTGTTGGCGGGGATGTTCAGTGATCCCTGGCTGAAGCGGACCGGGTTACAGCAGGCGCAGCTGCACCGACTGATCGATGCGATGGAAGATCGGCTCCATCTGCATGTGCGCAAGCGAATCAAGCCTGCCGTGAAGCAGATGGCCGCTTGATTCGGGCGCATCTCCTCTCTCCTTGATCCAACGAGTTCTTAGGGGCAGGCCAGCCACTGTTCGACGTCGGGACTGACGGATCGTTCGATGGCGACGCCGTTTGGAAAGGTTCCGAGCGCGCCCTGGCGGGCGACGAGACCGAAATAGTCTTTGCTGCGATCCCAGAACGGATAGGCTCCGTAGGCGCCGGGGCTGGAGACTCTGGTGCCGGCCGTGCAATTGAACGTAGGGCTCTGGCATTCATGCCAGAGCCCGAATCCGTAGTGCCAGTCTTCGCCTGCGCCGACCAGGGCCGGTGAATAGGCGATCACGACGGAGGCGGTGTGATCTGCCAACAGCTGACCCATGGAGGTGCTGTTCAACAGCGAGCCATTCTTCAGCGCCTTGAGAAAGGCCATGTATTCCTCGCCGGTCCAGTGCATGCCGCCGGCCAGACGGGGATTCGTGGCTGAGGGGAGATCATAAGTCGAAGTGGGGAAGAGGCCGGTTTGGGTTTTGAATTCCGTGAAGACATCCTGCCAGGTGGCCACGCCCCGCGCCTTGATCGCCATGAGCCCCGCCACTTGCAGGTGGGGGCTGGCGTAGAAAAATTCCTGTCCGGGGATGTGACCATTGTTGGCGTTGAAGGTCGCGAGACTGATGACACAGGTTTCAAAGTCGTCGTTGGGGCGATTGAGACACGACGCAAGAAACGGCGGCTCATCGGTCAGGCCCGAGGTGAAACTGAGCAAGTGTTCCAAGGTCATGTTGTAGAGTGAATTGCTGTTACTGGTAATGGGCCATCCTGGAATGCGTTCCTGAGGCTTGTCAGTCAGTCGCAAAGATCCCCGCTCCACCTGCCGCAGAATGATGACTGCTGAGACCAGTTTCGAGGTCGAGGCGGATTCATAGGAGATCTGTAGCGTGGAGACGCCCCGGTTGTAGGTGTAGCGGCGGCCATCCTGCCGTTCGACCGAGAACGAAAAGTTCGGCGTATCCCCTGGGGCCAGCGGAACAGCGGCCAAGGTCGAGTCCATGTCGCTCTCAAGCTGTGCCACCGAACAGGACGGGCCGGTTGCCGGGGGCGTAGCAAGAGGAGTATCCGATCCGCCGCTACTGCAGCCGGCAAGGAGACTGAGGGCAAACGAAAGGCCAATGGTCGGGAAGAAGGTGTGTCGCATGTGAGTGTGTAACGCGGAACCCGAAGATCCGTTGACCTGCTGTGAATCTAAGCCTGGCGCCACTTTGTCGGGAGTAAGGGGGCCGACGAGAGCGGAATTGTAGCAGGCAGGACGATGGAAATGACACTGGTTTCTTCCCCATCTTGTCTGGGGCAGCGGACTGAATTAAGCTGCCTCTATGGAAGAGTCAGGTTGGGCGCTGGTAGCCGCTGCAGTAGGCATGGTTGTGATCGGACTGGTACGCCGGTGGTACCGTCGGCGGATTGCCGCCAAGCTGGCGGACCAGATGCTCTCGGAAGTGATTAAGGGGAAGGACGCATTCCGCCGATAACCCGCCAGCGAAGACACCCGCCCCAGCACTCAGAACCCAGGACTCAGCACTAATCGGCCGGCGTCACGGCGCGATTCAGTGTGATCGGCGACAGACAGCCCGACAGCGTCAGGCTACAGATCTGTAGCCTGACGCTGTCGGGCTGTCTGTCGCCGATCAC
>JAUYAO010000010.1 GCA_030692565.1 Nitrospira sp. | reverse complement strand
GGAAATGGTCATGCCGGGGGATAACGTGAGTGTGACGGGTGAATTGATCAGCCCGATCGCCATGGAGCAGGGGCTCCGCTTTGCGGTGCGCGAGGGCGGCAAGACGGTCGGCTCCGGCGTGGTCACCGAGATTCTGGCGTAACGGCGGTCTGAAGAGCGGGGCGATCGTTTCGATCCCTCTTTCTCGGTCCAATAACGTATTCGCCTAACGAGGAGAGTGAGATGCGTGAGGTTATTGATTTAGCGTGCACGGTCTGCAAGCAGCGGAACTATTCGACCAACAAGAATAAGAAGAACGATCCGGATCGGTTGGAGCGCAATAAGTTCTGCAAGTTTTGTCGGAAGCATATTGCCCATAAAGAAGTGAAGTAGGCCGAAGCCGGTGTCGCGCCGGCGATGCGGGTCCTGTAGGGGCATGGTGTCAATGGCAGCACCTCGGTCTCCAAAACCGATGGTCTAGGTTCAAATCCTAGTGCCCCTGCCACACTGAGTGCGCTCGGGATCGGTGTGATGGATGTGGCGGGCTGTGCTGGATGATGAGGCGGAGGGGTCGATGTTTAAGCGGATGACCGAATCTATCAAGTTGTTCCTCGCGGAAGTTCGCGCGGAGTTGAAGAAAGTGTCGTTTCCGACCAGGGCTGAAACCATCGGTTCGACGACTGTGGTGATCGTGTTTTGTATCTTGATGTCGCTCTATTTGTCGGTGATCGACTCGTTCTTGGTGTGGCTGGTCAGTAAGATTATTTGATCGTTCGACGGATGTGCGTCTCGCGGAGGCGCGTCCTGATTTCTTGACCTGAGGGTGGGGCATGACAAAAAACTGGTACGTCATTCATACGTACGCGGGGTTTGAGGGACGCGTGAAGACCAGCCTCTTGGAGCGAGCCAATCAGATGGGGCTCGTTGAGAAGCTTGGTCAGGTCCTGGTTCCGACCGAGGATGTAATTGAAATCAAGGACGGGAAGCGGCGGACGTCGCGACGGAAGTTTTTCCCCGGCTATGTGCTGGTGGAGCTGGAAACGCCGTTGCAAGACGAGACGATGCAGATGATCAAGGAGACGCCGAAGGTCACCGGGTTTGTCGGGGGCGGGGCGCTTCCGCTTCCGCTGACGACCGAGGAAGTGGAGTCCTTGCTCAAGCAGGTGGATGCCGGGCAGTCCGGGCCGCGCGAGCAGGTCAAGTTCATCAAGGGCGACAATGTTCGCATCGTCGACGGTCCGTTCCTGGGCTTCAACGGATTGGTCGATGAGGTGGATCAGGATCACAGTCGGTTGAAGTTGATGGTCAGTATTTTCGGGCGCTCGACGCCGGTGGAACTGGGGTTCCTGCAGGTTGAGCGAATTTAAGGTGTGTCGTTGTTGCTGTTGAACGTGGCAGCGCTGACGTTCTGAGGAGATTCACATGGCAAAGGAAGTATCCGCTCTCATTAAGTTGCAGATTCCCGCTGGGAAGGCCAATCCGGCTCCTCCCGTCGGCCCGTCGCTCGGTCAGCACGGCGTCAACATCATGGAGTTCTGCAAGCAGTTCAACGCGAAGACCCAGAAGGAAGGCGATAGCATTATTCCGGTGGTCATCACCGTGTATAAGGATCGATCCTTCACCTTCATTATGAAGACGCCTCCGGCGTCGGATCTGTTGAAGAAAGCGGCGGGCATCATCAAGGGATCGGGCGTGCCGCAAAAAGATAAGGTCGGAAAGATTACTCAGGCTCAGCTGCGCGACATCGCCCAGAAGAAGCAGTCTGATTTGAATGCGGCGGACCTGGAAGGCGCGATCAAGATCATTGCCGGAACGGCCAGAAGCATGGGTGTCGTAGTACAAGGATAGCGCGGATAGCGTTCGGGAAGAAGGAGTACGAGGTATGGGAAAGAAGATGAAGGCCGCGTTGGAGAAGGTCGAGCCGCGCATGTACGCCTTGCGTGAAGCTGTCGACGTCGTCAAGAAGTCGGCCTATGCGAAGTTCGATGAGTCGGTCGATATTGCCTTGCGTTTGGGTGTCGATCCGAAGCGATCCGACCAGATGGTTCGGGGCACCACGGCGCTCCCGCATGGGACGGGCAAGAAGGTTCGTGTCCTGGTATTCGCCAAGGGCGACAAGGAGCAAGAGGCGCGTCAGGCCGGCGCCGACTACGTGGGATCCGACGATCTCATGGAGAAGATCAAGGGTGGTTGGATGGATTTCGACTATGCCATCTCCACGCCGGATCTCATGGCGTCAGTGGGAAAGTTGGGAAAGCAGCTCGGTCCGCGTGGGCTTATGCCGAATCCGAAGACCGGCACGGTCACGTTCGAGGTCGGGAAGGCCGTGGCGGAAATTCGCAAGGGCCGGGTCGAGTTCAAGGTCGAAAAGGCGGGTATCGTGCAGGTGGCGGTCGGCAAGGTGTCGTTTGACATCGACAAGCTGTACGACAACGCCTCGGCCATTCTTGAATCCGTCATCAAGGCGAAGCCGGCGTCCTGCAAGGGCCGCTATCTGAAGAGCGCCACGATTTCCAGCACTATGGGTCCTGGAGTGCAGTTAGATGCGATGGCGTTGACCAAGCAGTGGAGTTAAGCGAGCGCCGGCGTGGCCGGCGTCTGGAGAGAAAGGGTCAGGTATGAAGAAGGATCTTAAAGCACCAGCGGTTGCGGAACTTGCCGAGATATTCGGCCGCGCAAGAATCGCGATCTTGACCGAATCCGTCGGTCTTCCGGTGAATCAGGTCACCGAGCTGCGCAAGCAATTGCGCGGGGTGAAGGCCGAGTACCGGATCATGAAGAATACCCTCGCGATTCGGGCTTCTGAGGGGACAGGCTTGGCCGGTCTCAAGGCTCATCTGAAGGGCCCGACGGGGATGGTGATCGGCTATGACGATCCCGTCTTGCCTGCCAAGATCTTGCGCGATTGGATCGGGGCGGAGAAGCGCGACGAAAAGATCAAGGTCACAGTCGGAGTGTTGGAAGGGAAGATCGTGCAGGCGGCGGATCTCGCAGCCATTGCCAAGCTTCCCAAGAAGGAAGTGCTCATTGCTATGTTGTTATCGGCCATGCAAGGGCCGATACGCGGCGTGGTCTATACATTGAGCGCAGTGTTGTCAAAATTTGTGCGAGTTGTTGCAGCCATTCAGGACAAAAAGAAAGGGGAGGGAGACATGTCAGCTACCACTACAAAATTTTCGCAGGAAGAATTGATCAAGGCCATTGAGGGCATGAGCGTGCTCGACTTGGCGGAGTTGGTGAAGGGTTTGGAGACCCGCTTTGGCGTCACCGCCGCGGCGCCTGTCGCCATGGCTGCAGCCCCGGCTGCCGGCGCGGCTGCTGCCGCCGAAGAGAAGACCGCATTCGACGTGATCCTCGTGTCGGCTCCTGCCGAAAAGAAGATCCAGGTCATCAAGGTGGTGCGTGAATTGACGAGCCTTGGCCTGAAGGAAGCGAAGGATCTCGTGGAAGGCGCACCGAAGCCCGTGAAGACCGGCGCGACCAAGGAAGAGTCCGACACGATGAAGAAGAAGCTCGAAGAGAGCGGCGCCAAGATCGAGATTAAGTAAGCAGCATTGTCCGATCGTCTTCGGGTGCTGTCTCAACTGACGGCACCCGAAGCCAACCATAGTGTGTGGAGGAGTGCGCATGCCCGAAACGACTCTTCAGGAGTTCGTCGAACGGAAAGATTACTCACGCATCCGGGCCAGCATCGCTATCCCTGACCTGATTGAAATTCAAAAGCGCTCGTACGAAGAGTTCCTGCAAATGGAAGTCGAGCCCGAGCGCCGTAAGGATCAGGGCTTGCAGGCCGCGCTGGCCAGTGTCTTCCCGATTCCTGACTATAACAATACGGCCGTACTGGAGTTCTCCAGCTATACCCTGGGGACGCCCAAGTACGACGAGCGAGAGTGCATTGAACAGGGCATGACCTTCGCGGTCCCGCTCAAGCTTCGCGTGCGCCTGGTCGTGTTCGACAAAGAAGACAAGGGCCCACGAAAGAAGGTGCTGGACGTCCGCGAGCAGGAAGTCTATGTCGGCGAACTGCCGCTGATGACGGAGCGCGGCACGTTCATTATCAACGGGACCGAGCGGGTCGTCGTGAGTCAGTTGCACCGTTCGCCCGGCGCATCGTTTACCCACGACAAGGGGCGTACGCATGCCAGCGGGAAGGTGTTGTACTCGGCGCGCATTATCCCCTATCGAGGATCCTGGCTCGACTTCGAGTTTGACGCGAAGGACATCCTCTACGTCCGGATCGACCGCCGGCGGAAGATGCCGACGACGATCCTGCTGAAGGCCTTTAATTTTTCCAGCGACGATCTGCTGAAGATGTACTACCCCGTCGAAGAAATTCGGCTGGTGAAGGGAAAGCTGTTCCGGAAGCTGGACGCCGATATTCATCAGGGGCTTCGGGCCTCTGCCGAGGTCACGGAGAAGGGCAGCAAGGAACCGCTCGTGCGCGAGGGAGCCAAGCTGACCAAGGGCCTCATCGCCAAGTTGAAGGCCGCCGGCGTGAAAGAGATTCCGCTGACTCCAGAAGAGTTGGTCGGTCGTGCGATCTTGACGGAAATCGTGGATGCCAAGAAGAACAAGATTGCCGAGAAGAACCAGCGGCTGACGGCGGAGATCGTGGAGAAGATCCTCGAGAGCGACGTCGAAGAATTCAAGGTCATCTATTTCGATACCGCGACGGCGACGCCGGTCATTCTCGACACGCTCGAAATGGAAAAGATCGAGACCAAAGAAGAAGCGATGGTCGAAATCTATCGCCGCTTGCGTCCGGGTGAGACTCCTTCCGTAGAGACGGCCCGTGCGTTGTTCGACAACCTGTTCCTGAATTCCAAGCGCTATGACCTGTCTCCGGTCGGCCGGCTTAAGCTGAACAGCAAGCTGACGCTGGATCTCCCGCTCGAGCAGCGGACCTTGACGGCGCAGGACATTGTCGAGGTCATCCGCTATCTCGTGAACCTGAAGATGGGGAAAGGCGACATCGACGATATCGACCACTTGGGTAATCGCCGTGTGCGTTCAGTCGGGGAACTGTTGGAGAATCAATTCCGCCTCGGGCTTGTGCGGATGGAGCGGAGCATCAAGGAACGCATGAATCTCCTGGATATGGAGACGGTGCTTCCTCACGATCTCATCAATGCCAAGCCGGTCGTTGCGGCCGTGAAGGAATTCTTTAGCAGCAGTCAGTTGTCGCAGTTCATGGACCAGACGAATCCCTTGGCGGAAATCACCCACAAGCGCCGCTTGTCGGCGCTCGGTCCGGGCGGTTTGACTCGGGAACGCGCAGGCTTTGAAGTGCGCGACGTGCATCCGTCTCACTATAGCCGCATTTGTCCGATTGAAACGCCGGAAGGTCCGAACATCGGTCTGATTACGTCTCTGGCAACGTACGCCAGGATCAATCAGTTCGGGTTCATCGAGGCGCCCTATCGGAAGGTCGTGAAAGGGCGGGTCTCCGACGAGATCGAGTTCCTTTCGGCCATCGAAGGCGATAAATATCTCATCGCGCAGGCCAACTCGACCGTCGATAGCGGCGGGCGTTTGACCTCAGAAATGATTACGGCGCGTCATGGCGGAGACTTTGTCACTGCGACGTCGGACAAGATCGACTACATGGACGTGTCGCCGAAGCAGGTCGTCAGCGTCGCGACGGCGTTGGTTCCGTTCTTGGAACACGACGACGCGAACCGTGCCTTGATGGGATCCAACATGCAACGTCAGGCGGTGCCGTTGGTCACGTCCGACTCGCCGCTCGTTGGAACCGGCATGGAAGCCGTCGTGGCCAGAGATTCAGGCTACGTCGTGCAGGCACGCCGCCCGGGTGTCGTGGAGAGCGTGGATGCGACCCGTATTGTCGTGCGTGCTGAGGGGAAGGAAGGGCGCAAGGGGAAGGATTCAGGTCTGGACGTGTATGACCTGATCAAGTTCCAGCGCTCGAACCAGAACACCTGTATTACCCAGACGCCGGTAGTCCGCTTGGGACAGCCCGTGAAGGTTGGGCAGGTGCTGGCGGATGGTCCGGCCATCGATCATGGAGAATTGGCGTTGGGGAAGAACATCCTGGTGGCCTTCATGCCCTGGGGTGGATACAACTTCGAAGACGCGATCCTCTTGAGCGAGAAGCTGGTTCGTGAGGACGCGTTTACGTCCATTCACATTGAAGAGTTTGAGCTGGAAGCGCGGGACACGAAGCTGGGCAAGGAAGAGGTAACCCGCGATATTCCCAATATCGGAGAAGAAGCGCTGCGCAATCTCGACGAGAGCGGCATCATTCGCATCGGCGCCGAAGTGAAGCCGGGCGATATTCTGGTCGGCAAGGTCACGCCGAAGGGCGAGACGCAGTTGACGCCGGAAGAGAAGCTGCTCCGGGCGATCTTCGGTGAAAAGGCCGGCGATGTGAAAGACACATCGTTGACTGTTCCTCCGGGTGTCGAAGGGATCGTGGTCGACGTTAAGATTTTCTCCCGCAAAGGGCTGGATAAAGACGAGCGCTCCAAGAGCATTGAGAGCGACGACCAGATGAAGTTGCAGCGCGATCATCATGAAGAACTGCGCATCATCGATGAAGAGAAGACGAAGAAGATTCGCAAGCTCTTGCTCGGTAAAGTGGTCGGCCGCGACTTGATGGATCCGGATACCGGCGATGTCATTCTGAAGAAGAAGGGCAAGCTGACGGCCGAGATTCTCAAGCGGTTGCCCGATGACACAGTACGTCACATCATCCTGAGCGATCCGGATGAACAGAAGGAACTCGAGGATGTGGAGCGGCGGGCGAAGGAACAGATCGAGATCCTCCAGACGCTGTACGACGAAAAAGTCGGCCGTTTGAAGCGCGGCGACGAATTGCCTCCCGGCGTGATCAAGCTGGTCAAGGTGTATGTCGCGATGAAGCGCAAGATTCAGGTCGGCGACAAGATGGCGGGACGACATGGAAACAAGGGTGTCGTATCGCGCGTGTTGCCGGAAGAGGATATGCCCTATTTGCCGGACGGCACACCAGTCGAAATCGTGCTGAATCCTCTCGGCGTGCCCTCACGTATGAACGTCGGGCAGATCTTGGAGACGCACCTCGGGTGGGCGGCCAAGGCGCTGGGGATCAAGGTGGCAAGCCCGGTATTCGACGGGGCGTCTGAAAAAGAAATCAAGGATCTGCTCATCAAGGCAAAATTGCCGCCGAGCGGGCAAAGTACATTGGTGGACGGGCGAACCGGAGAGACTTTTGCCAGTCCGGTCACCGTGGGCTACATGTACGTACTGAAACTCCACCACTTGGTGGACGACAAGATTCACGCACGGTCTATCGGACCCTATTCTCTGGTCACGCAACAGCCCTTGGGCGGTAAAGCCCAGTTCGGCGGTCAGCGGCTTGGAGAAATGGAAGTCTGGGCCTTGCAGGCGTATGGCGCTGCGTCGACGCTGCAGGAGTTCCTGACGGTCAAGTCCGACGACGTCCCGGGCCGGTCGCGTATGTATGAAGCAATTGTGAAGGGTGAACCGTTCTTGGAGCCAGGGTTGCCCGAATCGTTTAATGTCTTGGTCAAAGAGTTGCAGAGTTTGGGGCTCGACGTCGAGTTGCTGAAGTCGCAAGACTAACCACTTGTGTGCCGGTTGAAAGCCGGTATCAGAGGAGGTCCTACATTGGAAGGCGTATATACATTGTTTGAGAAGCCGCGTGATGCGGTGTCGTTCGATTCGATGCGGATTCGCATTGCGTCGCCCGAGAAGATCCGGTCCTGGTCTTACGGCGAAGTGAAGAAGCCGGAGACGATCAATTACCGGTCGTTTAAGCCAGAAAAGGACGGCCTCTTCTGCGCGAAGATTTTCGGTCCTATTAAGGACTGGGAGTGCAATTGCGGCAAGTATAAGCGCATGAAGCACCGCGGGATCGTCTGCGACAAGTGCGGCGTCGAGGTCATTCAGTCCAAAGTGCGCCGCGAGCGCATGGGACATATCGAGTTGGCCGCTCCGGTCGCGCATATCTGGTTCCTCAAAGGTGTGCCGAGCCGTATCGGGACGTTGCTCGATATGAGTTTGAAGCAACTTGAGAAGATCCTCTATTTCGAGAGCTATGTCTGCGTCGATCCGGGATCGACGGATCTCTCTGAAAAGGAATTGGTTCCGGAAGACAAGCTGCGCACGTTGCAGTCTGAGTTCGGATCCAGCGGATTTAAGGTTGGGATCGGCGCAGAAGCGATTCGCGATTTGCTGCGCAAGATCGACATCAATAGTTTGTGGGATGAGATTCAGATCAAGGCGAAGACGTCGGCGTCGGCCGCCTTGAAGAAGAAGTACGCGAAGCGGCTGAAAGTCCTCGAAGCATTCCGCAAGTCCGGCAACAAGCCGGAGTGGATGATCATGGACGTGATCCCGGTGTTGCCGCCGGAATTGCGCCCGCTGGTTCCGCTTGATGGCGGCCGGTTTGCGACGTCCGACTTGAACGACCTCTATCGTCGCGTCATCAACCGGAACAACCGGTTGAAGCGCTTGATGGAATTGAAAGCGCCTGGCGTCATCATCCGCAATGAAATGCGCATGCTGCAGGAAGCCGTCGATGCCTTGTTCGATAACGGCCGTCGAGGCCGTGCGATCCGCGGACCCAACAAGCGTCCGCTCAAGTCCTTGAGCGACATGCTCAAGGGTAAGCAGGGCCGCTTCCGCCAGAACTTGCTCGGAAAGCGGGTCGACTACTCCGGCCGTACGGTCATCGTGGTCGGGCCGGATCTCCGCCTGAACCAGTGCGGACTCCCGAAGAAGATGGCGCTGGAGTTGTTCAAGCCGTTCATCTTCCACAAGCTGGAAGAGCGCGGTGCCGCGACGACGATTAAGAGCGCCAAGCGCTTGGTCGAAAAAGAGCGCCCCGAAGTGTGGGATGTGCTCGACGAAGTGATTCGCGAGCATCCGGTGCTGTTGAATCGTGCACCGACTCTTCACCGACTCGGTATTCAAGCCTTCGATCCGGTCTTGGTGGAAGGTAAAGCCATTAAGTTGCATCCGCTCGTCTGCGCGGCGTTCAACGCGGACTTCGACGGAGACCAGATGGCCGTTCACGTGCCGTTGTCCGTCGAAGCGCAGGTTGAAGCGCGCGTTCTGATGATGTCGATCAACAACATCTTGTCTCCGGCGAACGGAAAGCCGATTGCGGTGCCTTCGCAGGACATGGTGTTGGGTGTCTACTGGCTCACCAAAGAACGCGTGGGCGTCAAGGGCGAGAATAAGATCTTCGGGTCCCCCGAGGAAGTGCGGATTGCCTACGATGCGCGCGAAGTCGAAGAGCATGCTCGTATCAAGGTGCGTCTCGGCGGCGTGTTGGTACAGAGTACGGTCGGGCGCGTGCTTCTGTCGGAAATTCTTCCTGCAAGCATGCCGTTCGCCAGCGCCAATAAGCTGATGACGAAGAAAGAAATGACCAAGCTGATCGACACGGTCTATCGGCAGACCGGTCATCGGGACACGGTCGTGTTCCTCGATAAGATCAAGGATCTCGGTTTCTTCTATGCGACGAGAGCCGGCGTGTCGATCTGCGTCGACAATATGCACATCCCGACGAAAAAGGGCGTGTTCATTGAAAAGGCTCAGCATGAAGTCGGTGAAATTGAGAAGCAGTACGCCGAGGGTTTGATCACCAACGGCGAACGCTACAATAAAGTCATCGACATCTGGGCGCACGTGTCGGAGCAGGTGGCGAATGAAATGATGAAGGAGCTCGGTGCCGGCGGAGATCCCGCCAAGGCCGAATCCTTCAATCCTATTTTCATGATGGCCGATTCCGGAGCGCGAGGTAGTTCGCAGCAGATTCGTCAGCTCGGCGGTATGCGCGGACTGATGGCTAAGCCGTCGGGTGAAATCATCGAAACGCCGATTACGGCGAATTTCCGCGAAGGGTTGACGGTGCTGCAGTATTTCATTTCGACGCACGGTGCCCGCAAAGGTCTCGCGGATACGGCGTTGAAGACCGCGAACTCCGGGTATTTGACCCGTCGCTTGGTCGACATCGCTCAGGACGTGATCATTTATGAGATCGATTGCGGCACGCACGACGGCATTATGGTGAGCCCCCTCATTGAGGGCGGTGAAATCATTCAGCCGTTGGAAGAGCGTGTGCTGGGTCGCTTGGCCGCAGAAGATATCCGCGATCCCGTGACCGGTGAAATCATCGTATCGCGCAATGAAGAGATCAACGAAGATCGTACGAAGGCGGTCGTTGAGGCCGGCGTTGAGCGCGTGAAGATCCGGTCTGTGCTGACGTGTCAGGCGCCGCGCGGCGTCTGTCAGGCCTGTTACGGCCGCGACCTTGCCCGTGGACGGCTCGTCGAGAAGGGTGAACCCGTCGGCGTCATTGCGGCGCAATCGATCGGTGAGCCTGGAACGCAGTTGACCATGCGTACGTTCCACATCGGAGGTACGGCGAGCAAAGTCGTCGAGCAGACAATTGTCGAATCGAAGCATGCCGGTCGCATTAAGTTCTTGAGCTTTGATGCGAAGAAGAATGCCGACATCCCGACCCCTGGCATCGCCGTCCGAAACAAAGAGGGCGAATGGGTGGTGATGAGTCGTAACGCGAAGATCGCGATCGTCGATGAGAGCGGCCGTGAACGGGAGAAGTATCCCGTGGTCTATGGCGCCAAGATCAAGATCGGCGACGGTGATAAAATCGCTCTTGGCCAAAAGCTGGTCGAATGGGATCCCTATTCACTGACGATCCTCACGGAAGTCGGTGGACGGATTGCCTACGGTGACATCATCGAAGGCGTAACCATGAAGGATGAGTTCGACGAGGTCACGGGTCTCTCGCGTAAGGTGATCATCGAGCATTCGGGTGCGACGCTTCGTCCGCGCATTTCGATTAAGGATGACGGAGGAAAGACGGCGAAGGTTGCGGCGGGAGCGAATGTGGCCCGCTATCTGCTGCCGGTCGGCGCCCACATCTTTGTCGAAAAAGGTGCCGCGGTGCATCCCGGAGACGTGCTGGCGAAGATCCCGCGCGAAACGACGAAGACCAAGGACATCACCGGAGGTCTTCCGCGTGTGGCCGAGCTGTTCGAAGCGCGCAAGCCGAAGGAGCAGGCCGTCATCAGCGAAATCGACGGCGAAGTTTCCTACGGCGGGTTCGTGAAGGGGCAGCGGAAAGTGCTCGTCGACAATAAGATGGGCGACGTGAAGGAATATCTTATCCCTAAGGGTAAACACGTCAATGTGCACGAAGGAGACTGGGTGCGTGCCGGTGAGCCGTTGATGGACGGTTCGGCCAATCCGCACGATATTCTCGATGTGCTGGGGCCGAATGAGCTCCAGAAATATCTTGTCGATGAAGTGCAGGACGTCTATCGGTTGCAGGGTGTGACCATCAACGACAAGCATATCGAAATCATCGTGCGGCAGATGTTGCGCAAGGTGCGGATCGAAGATCCTGGCGATACTGAATTCTTGCCTGGCAGCCAGGTGAGCAAGGCCTTGTTCGAGAAGGCGAACGACCGCGTCTTGGAGAAGGGCGGCACGCCGGCTCTCGGTAAGCCGGTTCTCCTAGGTATTACTAAGGCAGCATTAACCACTGATAGCTTTATTTCCGCCGCATCGTTCCAGGAAACGACGCGTGTCTTGACGGAAGCGGCGATCAATGGACGCGAAGATAGTCTGCTCGGGTTGAAGGAGAATGTCATCGTCGGTCGCTTGATTCCGGCCGGAGCGGGATTTGAGGAGTATCGCGATACGTTCGTCATCAGCGAAAAAGCCGCTCCGGTTGCGGTAGCGGCTGCTTCCGGCGGCGCTGAAGTCGGACAAGAGCGGGCGGCAGCCACCGCCGGTGAAGGGGCTGCTCGTTCGTAATTGTCGCGGAATTCAGGCGGTTCTTGGGGCGACTTGACAGGCGGTAATTGCATCACTATAATCCGACGGCTTTGCGGAAGACGCCCGTGGGATTTTTGAAAGCGATAAGGGTTAGAACACGATGCCGACAATCAATCAGTTAGTTCGAAAAGGGCGAAACCTCGTCAAGGCAAAGACGAAGAGTCCGGCGCTCAAAGGCTGTCCTCAAAAACGCGGAGTCTGTCTCCGTGTGTATACGACGACTCCGAAGAAGCCGAACTCGGCGTTGCGTAAAGTGGCTCGCGTTCGATTGACGAACGGCATGGAAGTCACGACGTATATCCCTGGTGTCGGGCACAACCTGCAGGAGCACTCGATTGTGCTTGTGCGTGGCGGCCGCGTCAAGGACCTTCCCGGCGTTCGTTACCATTTGGTGCGCGGTGCTCTCGATGCCGTCGGTGTGGCTGATCGTAAGCAGAGCCGTTCGAAGTACGGCGCCAAGCGTCCGAAGTAAATTCTGGATTAACGAGAAAGAGTATCTGACATGCCAAGAAGTAAATTTCTGGATCAGCGCGAAGTCCTTCCTGATGTGCGATATCGCGACAAGCTTGTCGGGAAGTTTGTGAATACGCTGATGAGCGGCGGAAAGAAAAGCACGGCAGAGCGTATTTGCTACGGAGCCTTCGATGCGATTCAGGAGAAGACCGGGAATGATCCGTTGAAGGTCTTCAAGGCGGCCATTGATAATGTGAAGCCGATTGTTGAAGTGAAGTCGAGGCGTGTCGGTGGAGCCTCGTATCAGGTTCCTGTCGAGATCCGTCCGGCGAGGAGGGTGTCGTTGGCTCTTCGTTGGTTGGCTGAGTATTCGCGGACTCGCGGCGGGAAGAGCATGCGGGAACGCTTGGCTGCTGAATTGATGGATGCGTCGAATAATACCGGCGCCTCTGTGAAGAAACGGGAAGACGTGCATCGGATGGCGGAAGCGAATAAGGCCTTCGCCCATTATCGCTGGTAGCGTCGTACTGTGCTGCAGTTAAGCCGTGCTGCGAATCGCAGTTTCGGGTGTTGGCGGGTCGCAGCAGTGAAGTTCGGCTTGACTTGTGGCACATGTGTTTTTTAGGGGAATGAAGTGGCTCGTCAAACATCATTAGAACATACGCGAAACATCGGCATCATGGCTCACATCGATGCCGGGAAGACAACGACGACTGAGCGCATTCTGTTTTACACTGGAATGACGCATAAGATCGGCGAGGTCCATGAGGGCGCTGCTACCATGGACTGGATGGAGCAGGAGCGTGAACGTGGAATTACGATCACGGCTGCTGCGACAACCTGTTTTTGGCGTGAGCATCGGATCAATATTATCGATACGCCTGGCCACGTAGACTTTACGATTGAGGTGGAGCGGTCGTTGCGTGTGCTCGACGGGGCGGTAGCGGCATTCGATTCGGTTCAAGGTGTAGAGCCTCAGTCTGAGACGGTGTGGCGGCAGGCCGATAAATATTCGGTGCCACGCATTGCGTTTATGAACAAGATGGATCGAATTGGCGCAGAATTCTTCGCCAGTGTTCAGTCGATCATCGACCGTCTTGGCGCCAATCCTGTGCCGATTCAGATTCCTATCGGGCGTGAGAGTGAGTTTCGCGGGACTGTCGACTTGGTCAAGATGAAGGGATTCTTTTACGACGACGAGACGTTGGGTGCGAAATATGTCGTCGGGGATATTCCTGACAATCTGCTCGATCAGGCGAAGGAGTATCGCGAAAAAATGATCGATGCCGTCGCCGAGTTCGACGAGCAGGTCATGGAAAAGTATCTCAATGGGCACGCGCTGACTGAGGAAGAGATTAAACGGGCGATTAGGGCGGCGACGATCGCTATGAAGGTTACGCCGGTGCTCTGTGGGTCGGCCTTTAAGAACAAGGGTGTGCAGCAACTGTTGGACGCCGTGGTCGATTATCTTCCGTCGCCGATGGATATTCCACCGGTCAAGGGCATTGATCCGAATACAGGAAAAGAAGTTGAGCGGAAGCCTGATGATAGCGATCCTTTTTCTGCGCTCGCATTCAAGATGATGACCGACCCGTTTGCCGGTCAGCTAGTGTTCTTCCGTGTGTACTCCGGAACGTTGAAGACCGGATCGCCTGTATTGAATGTGACCAAGGGCACGAAGGATCGCATCGGTCGATTGCTTAAGATGCATGCGAACAAGCGTGAAGAGATCGACGTCGCCTATGCGGGGGACATTGTTGCGGCTGTCGGCCTAAAGGGTGCCACCACGGGAGATACGCTGTCTGAGGAAAAGCAGCCGGTTCTCTTGGAAGTCATGAAGTTTCCCGAGCCGGTTATTGCGATGGCGATTGAGCCGAAGACAAAGGCCGATCAGGAGAAGATGGGCTTCGCGCTCCAGAAGCTGGCGCAGGAAGATCCCTCGTTCAGAGTGCGTACCGACGAAGAGACGGCGCAGACGATCATTGCCGGCATGGGTGAGTTGCACCTTGAAATTATCGTTGATCGTATGCTCCGTGAGTTCAAGGTTGAAGCCAATGTTGGTAAGCCTGAAGTGGCATTCCGTGAGACGATTCGTAGGGCCGCTGAGGCGGAATCGAAGTACGTTAAGCAAACCGGTGGTCGCGGACAGTATGGACATGTTGTTCTCACTGTTGAGCCGTCTGAGTCGGGCAAGGGCTTTGAGTTCGTCAATAAGATCGTCGGTGGTGTGATTCCGAGGGAGTTTATTCCGGCCGTCGAAAAAGGTGTTAAGGAGCGGCTGGATGCTGGTGTTATCGCTGGGTACCCTTTGCGTGACATTCGTGTGACGCTGACGTACGGCTCCTACCACGACGTAGACTCCAATGAAATGGCGTTTAAAATCGCTGGTTCTATGGCGTTTGCCGATGCGTGCAAGCGCGCTGATCCCGTGTTGCTTGAGCCGATTATGAAGGTTGAAGTGCTCGTGCCTCAGGATTTTATGGGCGATGTAATCGGCAACCTGAACGGCCGGCGTGGCAAGGTTCAGGGCATGAAGGTTCGGGCCGGCGCTCAGGCGATTGAGGCGACGGTTCCGCTCAGTGAAATGTTCGGATATGCCACGGATCTTCGGTCTCGCACGCAGGGCCGTGCGACGTACAGTATGGAGTTCGATCGCTATGATCAGGTTCCTCGGCAAATTGCGGATGGGATCATCGCGAAATATCGGGGTGAATAATCATAGAGTCCAGTTGGTGTAGAGGGAGGGAGTAGGTTATGGCGAAGGCGAAATTTGAGCGGAAGAAGCCGCATGTGAACATTGGGACGATCGGGCACGTGGACCACGGGAAAACCACGTTGACCGCCGCCTTGACCAAGGTGTGCGCCGATCGCGGGCTGGCGAAGTTCATTCCGT
>JAUYAO010000009.1 GCA_030692565.1 Nitrospira sp. | reverse complement strand
GTGCCCGCTGGGCATCTGGCTCACTTCGTGCGGGATTTGGTTCGCGAGTCGCTGGATGTGTCGGCGCTCTTGACGCCCTACACCGAAGACCGCGGGTTTCCGCCGTATGATCCCACGATGATGACCGCCCTTCTGCTGTATGCGTACAGCCAAGGGCTCTACGCGTCGCGACGGATTGCGAAGGCGTGTGAGGAGCGAGTAGATGTCATGGCCGTGACCGCGCGGCAGAGTCCAGATTTTCGCACGATCAGCGACTTTCGAAAACGGCACCTGCCGGCGCTGGGTGGACTGTTCACGCAGGTGCTCCAGCTGTGCCAACAGGCGGGATTGGTGCGCTTGGGCCACGTCGCATTAGATGGGACGAAGATCCGCGCCAACGCCTCCAAGCATAAGGCCATGAGCTACAGCCGGATGCAGACCGCCGAACCGGCGCTGGCCGCCGAGGTCGCCCAGTGGTTGGCACAGGCCGCAACCAGCGACGCGCACGAGGACGCGGCGTATGGCGTCGACCGGCGTGGGGACGAGCTGCCGGAGTGGGTGACGAACAAGCAGCACCGCGTGGAGAAGATTCGCGCCGCAAAAGCAGCCTTGGAAGCCGAGGCACAGGCCAAGGCCTTGGGCAAGAAGCGGACGGCCGATCTCCCGTCGGATCGCCCGCGACGAGGCCGTCCGGCGAAGAATCCGCCCGGCACGCCCCACGCCCGCGCGCAGCGCAATTTCACCGATCCGGACAGTCGCATCATGAAGACGCAGGACGGCTTCATCCAAGGCTATAACGCCCAAGCAGCCGTCGATGCCGAGCACCAGGTGATCGTCGCGCAGGGGCTGACGAACCAGGCGAGTGACGCGCACCAACTCGAGCCGATGCTAACGCACATCAGGCGCAACACGGGCCGGCAGGCGCGGGAGCTGTCAGCAGATGCGGGGTATTGCTCCGAGCACAATCTCACAGTGTTGGCTCGCCGCCATGTGCGAGGCTACATCGCCACGGGTCGGCACCAGCACGGTGCGGCCTCGGCCATTGGCAAACGCAAGACCGTTCCGAGGACGCGAGTGCACGCGATGGCGATCCGCCTGAAACGCGCCGGGTATCGCAGTCGCTATCGTCTGCGCAAGCAGGTGGTCGAACCCGTGTTTGGCCAGATCAAGCAGGCGCGTGGGTTCAGGCAGTTCTTGTTGCGGGGCCAGTTGCAGGTTGCCGGGGAGTGGAGTTTGCTCTGTAGCGTTCACAACCTGCTGAAATTGGCCGGAGCGAGAGGATGAATCCCCCCAAACCGATCACAATTCCACTCATTGGCACACGTATCGGCCACACCCTTCGGCGGCGGACCGAATCGCTGCTGGTCCTGCCGTGAATCTACGTCTTGTCACGCATGGTCAGCCATTACTCGGACAGGCTCCTAGTCGCGGAGGGGGGCAGGACGGCAGGTCGATCATCGAGACCGGGACTCGGTTTTGACGGCCTGGATTATGCCGGAGAAATCGGTGGGGCCGGCTGCTTCCATCCTCCCCCCAACGCTTTGAACAGGCTGACCATATCCGTCAATCGCGCCCGTTCAGTCAGGACCACTTGGGTTTCGGCCGAGAGCACAACCCGTTGGGCATCAAGCACATCCAGGTAATTCACCAGGCCTTTGCGATACCTGACTGTGGCCAGGGTCACAGCCGTCCTGGCAGCCGCGAGCTGTTCCTGCTGGCGAGCCAACTGCTCGGCTCTGCTATTCAGGGACACCAGCAGATCGGCCACTTCCCGAAAGGCCTGGAGGATGGTCTGCTGATAGCTTTCCAACATTTGCTGGTAGCGCGATTCCGCCTGATCGAGCCGGGCCACATTCGTTCCGCCGAGGAAAATCGGCAGGGTGATCGATGGACCGATACTGTAGTTCCAGCTGTTTCCTGAAAACCAGTTGGCGAATTCGGCGCTCTGCAGGCCGCCTTGCCCGGTGATGGAGAGGGTCGGGAAGAAGTAGGCGCGGGCCTGGCCGATCCGGGCATTCGCGGCCATCAGCGTGGATTCTGATTGGAGAATATCCGGTCGCCGTTCGAGTAACTGAGAGGGCAAACCGACGGGAATTTCCGGTTGCGTCACGGCGGCGCTCAGGGCTTTACGAGGAAGGTCAATCGAGCCGGGCGATGAACCCGTGAGGACCTCAAGGCGATGCAGTTCCACCGTCCGGCTTCGCGTTAGGTCGGGGAGCAATCCGGCGGCTTCTGCCACCAGCACGTCGGTTCTCGCCAGATCCAGATCGGAGGCGAGGCCGGCCGATGCCCGCTTCTTGATAATGTCCAAGGATTCCTGTCGTACTGCAACGGTTCTGGCGGCAATCTCAATCTGTTCGTCGAGCTCACGAATGCGGAAGTAAGACTGTCCAAGATCGCTGATCAAAGACAGGGCGACCGCCCTGGCATCCTGTTCATTCGCGCCGACCTCGGCGACGGCAGCCTCTTCCCCGCGGCGGATGCGGCCCCAGAAATCCAGTTCCCAGCGCAGATCCAAAGATCCGTTCCAGAGGTTGAATGTACTGCCGGGGGTGGCGAAGACTTGCGGCCCCGGCTGTCCGCCTCGGGCAAGCCCCAGGCCCGCGAAGGTGTTTTTCGAGACGGCCAGATTGCTGTAACTGCCCTGTAGGTTGGCCTGGGGATAGAGTCCCGCTGAGGCAGACATGACGGCCGCGCGGCTTTCGAGCACGCGGGCCACCGCGCGTTTCACATCGTGATTCTGCTGCAGGGCGCGCTCGATGAGACCGGTGAGTTCGTCGTTTCCGAACGCGCGCCACCATTCGGCATCGGGTTGCTGATCGGCGGGAAATTGCGCCGGATCTGCCCCTGCGATGTTCGACCAGTTGCTTGGAACGTCGACGGCCGGGCGTTCATAGTTCTTTCCCTGTACGCAGGCGGTCAGACTCAGAGCCGCGAGTGCGATCGTAAGGGGCGACGTGCGCCGCGTCATGGCGCCGGCTCCTGCTGGCGAGCTGCGGCAGGGCGGGATGCTGATGCTGCCGGGCCGGCGGGTTGGCGTTGGATGAACACATCAACTTGTTGGCCGGCATAGACGGGAAACGGCGGACGATCAAATCGGTAGATGATCTGAAGGACCCTGGTGTCGACTCGTTCGCTGTTGTCTCCGGTCAACGATTTCTTGGGCACGACATACGGCTCGATCCGGACGAACGTCAGCGGGATTTTCGTGCCGGCCATGGATTTGAGGGAGGCGACTCCCGATGCCTGTGGCGCGACCATCGGGGCGTTGACCTCATCGACATCAGCCCGCACTTGAAGTCGCTGCGTGTCGCCGAGCAACAGGAGCGGCTCGCTCGCCCCCGGGGTTGCGTACTCGCCGGCGCGGACGTTGACTTGCAAAATGGCTCCCTCGCGGGGAGCCCGAACCGTCAGCCGGTCGAGGAGAATCGTGACTTCTTCTCGCTGGGCGATGGCTTGTTTCAGATTGGCTTCGAGGCGTTGCTGCGTGCGCTTCGCGACCTCAAGGGCATACCACGTGCGCTTGAGATCGTCTTCACTCACGGCACGTTCATCGTGCACGGATTTGAGTCGGCGCAACTGGGTGTCGAGATCGCCGATGCGGTATTTCTGCTCGTCGATCTGGGCCTGCAGCGGCGGAATGGCCGCGTCGCGGATCAGCAGTTGGGCGCGCAATTCCCGGTCGTCGAGTTGGAACAGCGGGGCCTGCTCTTTCACCTGATCGCCGACGGCTACGAACATCTTGGTAATCAGGCCGGCAACCGGCGGGGCGATGCGGACGTTTTCGTTCACGGACTCGATGATTCCGGATGCCGCCACGGTCTGTTCATAGGGCGAGCGGGGCGGCTCAGAAATCGGTGTGGGCATCGGTTCGGTTTTATTGGCGCCCATCAGGACCCAGGCTGCGAAGGCAATCCCGGCCAGGGCGGCCCATACACTGACGCGTTTGAGGATAATCATACCGTGCCCTCTCTCGTAATCGTTTCGATGCCGACAATCCGTCCGTCCGTGAGGTTGGCCATACGGTCGCCGAAGTGAAAGATGCGACTGTCGTGAGTGACGATGACGACACAGCGGTCCGGTGCGCGTCCCACTTCGCGTAACAGCTCCATGATCTTCTGTCCGTTTGGGCCATCCAGTGCCGCCGTCGGCTCATCGCAGATGAGCAGGCGCGGTTCATTGACCAGCGCCCTGGCGATGGCCACTCGTTGCTGCTGCCCGCCGGAGAGATTCTTCGGCAGAAACTCCGCCCGCTCCCCCAGGCCGACGCGATCGAGCATGGCCCGCGCCCGCCGTAAGGCTTCGGAGCGACCGATCTTCTGGATCAGGAGCGGCACGGCGACGTTCTCGGTTGCCGTCAATGCAGGCAGCAGATTGAATTGCTGATAGATGAAGCCCATCGTCTGGCCGCGGAATGTCGTGCGCTTCCCTGCCGGCAGATCGCTCAGCGGCACCCCCAGCACATCGATGTCGCCTTCATCAATGTCGAGAATGCCGGCAATGGCTGACAATAGGGTGGTTTTCCCACCGCCGGATTCGCCGACGAGCAACAGCATCTCGCCCAGATAAATGTCGAGATCGATTCCTCTGAGGACGGTCACTTTCGTGTCGCCGGTGCCGAAGGATTTCACGATCCCGCGAAGTCTGACGGCTGCCGGTTGTGTCTGTAGTTCCGCTGGATAGTCCATCATGCTCACCGGAAGACAATCGCCGGCTCGAGCCGGGCGAGTTTGATGATGCTGATCAACGCTGAAAATGTGCAGATGGCCATGAGTGCCACCAGTACGAGGAGCAGCAGTTGCCAGGTCTCGATGAAGGGCAAGCCGCCGCTCCGTGCCGTGAAGAATCCGAACACCGTGGCGAGGCCGATGCCGACTCCATAGCCGGTAAGGCCTACCGTGAAGGCTTGCAAGAGGATCATCCGCGCCAGCGTGAAGGTCGATGCGCCCATCGCTTTGAGGGCGCCGAATTGCCGGAGGTTTTCGACGGTGAACAAGTAAAACGTTTGCCCGGCGATCGCCATGCCGACGATGAATCCCAGCAGGATCGTCGTGCCGAAGTTGATCCCGATGCCGGTATTCTTGAGGACCCAACCGATAGTTTTCCAGCCGAAGTCTTCGGCGGTGAAGGCGCCCAGCCCGGTCTGTTCATGGATGCGTGCGGTGACTTCTGCGGGAGAGACACCGTCTTTCGCTTTGGCGAGGACATAGGACAGGGTCCGGCGCTCACGGGGCACGTAGCGGATGGCCCGTTCGTAGGTGGTGTAGACGACCGGGATGTTGGTGAAGCTCTTTTGGGTCTTGGCGATGGCGACGACGCGGGCCAGCTTGTCGTTCAGTTCAAAGACCGTGCCGACCTTGATGACGTTCGGGCCGCCCATCCGTTCCACCGCCCATTGGTCCAGCACGACGGCATCGGGCTGCAGCACATCTTCGAACCGGCCTTCCAAGACTTCGGCCGGCCGCCCGATCAGTGTTGAGGATTCCAGCCCCGTGAGAGTGATCTGATGATAGTCTCCGTTCGATAGGCGGGCGCGTAATAATCCTTTGTAGAGCGGCACAGCCCATTCGACGCCGGGCACGCTGCGCACACGGTCCACCGCGGTGTCGGCGATCGGCTTCACTTCGTCGACCTGGGCAATGCCGGGATCCGTGACCCAGATCGGCACGTTGAGATTGCTGACGCTGGATTGGGACCAGATCATGAGCCCCCAGAAGATGGAACCCTGCTGAACGATGAGCATCACGGCGAAGGTCAAGCCGCAGAGCAGCATGAGATACTTGGCGCGATCGCCGAACAGCATTCTGAGCGCCACGTAGTTCACGCCGGTTCCTCCATATGGGGTTCCGGATGATCGGGAGGATACGCCATCACCCGGGGCGCTTGAGGCAAAGTCACGTTATTGTGGCGATGAAAAAAAATGGTGCAAAGACGAGCGATGGGACAGCCATGGTCCAGCGCCATCGTCCAGAATCGGCGGACATGTTGGCCGTCGGCCAGCTGATCCTCATCCATCAGCCGGAATGGCCCAGGGAAAGCCTTGCTGAATGTGATGCCGCGCGCGGCCAGCCGTTCGGCCAATCCTTCCGTGAGATATTCCAAGACTTCTCCACACCAGGACAGTTGCTTGCCGTCTGTGGTCTGTTCACCGGAGGGAAGGATGGCGGCCTGTCGCTCAGCGAAGTACGCTTCGATGGTTCGGCTGAGATGTTCCGGAGTCACAGGAGGATGCTGTTTCATGCCGCCGATGTAAAGCAGGGACAATGCCAGCTCGGCGAATGTGTGAATGATGGCCGCGCAAGTCCCTGATGAAATGGGAAGAGCCGGGAGAATGACGGGAATGAGCCGGTACTGACGCAAGCTGAAATGTGCCGGCAGATGGGCAACGCGGGGTGTAACTGCCGATATGCGGGCAGATTATTTCTTGCGGCGCGGGGGACGGGTAATCCCGAGTTTCTTCATTCGATGCTGCAGTGTCGACCGCTTCATCCCGAGGCGTGCGGCCGCGCCCTGTTTTCCGGCCAGGACCCAGTTTGTCTGGCTGAGTGCCTGGATGATATGGGTGCGTTCGGCGTCTGCCAATGTGCGCGGGGATTCTTTTCCGTCGGCATGGCTTGGCAGCGAATCCAATTCATCGATGACCAGAACTGGTCCCGGGCTGACGATCACGGCCCGTTCGATCATGTGTTCAAGCTCGCGTACATTCCCGGGCCAGTCGTAGGCAACCAGGGTTTTCAACGTGGTGGTCCCGATGCGTCGTATGGTTTTGCGGTGCCGCTCGCTGAATTTCTTTACGAAGTGGCGGGCAAGCATCGGAATGTCGTCGCGACGGTCCCGGAGCGGGGGGATCCGGATCGGAAAGACGTTGAGCCGATAGAAGAGATCGGATCGAAAGAGGCCCTGCTTGGCTGCCTGTTCAATATTGACGTTGGTCGCGGCGAGGACGCGGACATTCAGCTTGATGGGGTGTGTGCCGCCGACGCGTTCCAACTCCTGCGTTTCGAGTACACGCAGGAATTTCGCCTGGAGATCGATCGGGAGTTCGCCGATTTCGTCCAGGAAGATCGTGCCTCCGTTCGCGAGTTCGAAGCGGCCGATCTTGCGTGCCGCGGCGTTGGTAAATGCGCCCTTTTCATGGCCGAACAGTTCCGATTCGATCAGGGTCGGCGGCAGCGCGGCGCAGTTGATCGTGATCAACGGCTTGTCCTTTCGCGGCGACAGGCGATGGATGGCCTGAGCGACCAGTTCTTTCCCCGTGCCTGTTTCCCCCGTGATGAGCACGGTGGAGTCGGTCGGCGCCACGTGCTCGATCGCCTTCAGCGTTTTCTGCAGCGCGGGGCTTTCTCCGACCAGCTGGTTGAAATCGACCGATGCGGCCATCTCATCGCGGAGGTAGACATTCTCCTGTTCGAGTTGCTCCTTCAAGGAACGGATTTCTTCGTAGGCCGTGATATTCGCGATGGCCTGTGAGAGGTGAAATCCGATCTGTTCGGCGAACGCCAGATCCCGCTCGGAAAAGGCATTACGGCGTCGGTTGCCGATGGCGAGAAATCCATACGGTGTTCCGCGCACGATCAGGGGGCAGAGCATACAGGAGAGGATGCCGACGGATTCGATATAGGCGCGCTCGGGGAAACGCTCGTGATTGTGCCCTGTCATGAGGAGCGGTTTTCCGGTGGCCGTCATCTCGGCGGGAGCCATCTGTTCAAAGGGAAACCGGCGGAGCTGGGCGAGATCGATCTCGACGCCGTCGCGATAGATAATCTCGAACCAGGGCCCCTGTGGCAATTGAACGAATCGGACCAGCCCGGTCATGTCTTGCCGGATGACACGATGCAGAACCTCGTTCACCACCGGCATGAGTTCTTCGATGGTCATCGTGCCGACCACAACACGGCTGTTGATCGTCATCAGCGCGTCACGTTCTTCGGCTGCCAGGACGTTCTGGAGGACCGGCCCCAACCGGACGCCGAGCTGTTCAAGAAAGCTGCGGTCTTCTTCGGTAAATGCGCTGACCCGATTGACGGCGATGGTCGCGATGATCGCGATCGTACGAGCGGACTGATCGTCTCGCGGGGGTGCGAGAGTGACGGGAGCCGCCAGCACTGAGGCGGTTTGGAACGGGGCGGTCTTCAACACGACGGTTTCCGCCCAGGAGGAGTCGGCTAAATTGTTCTCGAGAAGCGCACGTCCCTGTCGGATGACGGCTTCTTTGATGGTTCCTTCTGCCGGCAGTTGACCGATGAGATAGCCGGGGGAACCTGGGGTTCTGAGTAGATTGGAGACGGGGGCGAAGGTCTTTGTGGTTTCGCTATACAGGGAGAAGCCTACGAGATCGCCTTTCAAGGTTTTGAGCAGTTCTTGTGATAGCTTCAGGTCGAACTCGTGAAGCCCGCGACAGGCGAGCAGAGCGCTGATAATTCGCAGAGAGTTCTCCTGCGGCTCTATAGTGCCCATATATGGGCACTATAGCATGGCGTGGGAATATTAGGGAAGGTAAGGCGAGATCTGACGGATTATTCCTGAGCTGAGCGGGTCTTAAGGGCATCCAGCCGTTTTTTATCCAGACTGACATGGAGAGACTTATCTTGGGTCACTGTGACGGCGCCTGGCGCCTGACCCTTGGCTTTCTTCACCCACTTGCGCCGCGTATAGATCACCTCGCCTTTTCCGCTTTTCTTGAGGTCGCTATAAAGTAACGCCAATGTCGCGGCGTCCCGGATGGTTTCCGGTGGCGGGTCGCTGCCCCTTTCGAGGCGCACGACCACATGGGATCCCGGTGTGCCGCGAGCATGGAGCCAGAGATCGTCGCTCTTGGCGAGGCCGAAGGTCAGTTCGTCGTTCTCCCGTGCATTCCGTCCCACAAAGATCGGGAGCCCATCCGATGAGGTGAAGCGGCGAAAGGGGCCGCGTCGTTCTTCCGGCCGTTCGTTCGCTGTCAATCGATCCCGTTGCCGAGTGGGCGCAGTGGTTGACGGTTTGACCGGTGCCGGTTGCCAGGTTCCTTGCTCGATGGCGGAGAGCTCCCGGCGGAGCGCATCGATCTCGGCTTCTCCCTGTGCGATCCGAGGGAGCAGTTCTCGCTCCGCTGTCGCGTGCTTCCGTTGTTTGCGGAAATAGTCGTCCATATTGCCTTGAGCAGACTTCGTCGGATCGAGCGGGATCGTGAGTTGGGGCAGGGCCTCATCGAAGTAGTCGACGACAACGATCGACTCCAGCCCTTTTTTGATCGTGCCCAGGTTGGCCTTCAACAATTCTCCATAGCGGGCATAATGGCGATATTTCTCCGCTTTAACGAGGTCGCTTCGCCAGGCCTCCACGCGCCGCCTCTGTTTCTTGATCGCTTTTCTGATCTGGTTTGCGCGGGCGTCTCGGAAGGCGGCCGCGCTGTCCGTCGATACTTTCTCGTCATAGTAGGATTCAATTGCGGCGGATAAGCCGAACGGCCCTTGCGCATCGGCTGCGAAACGGGTGTCTCGCTCCCGCGGTCCGGCACCGGCTGAAAGAGCCGGTGTTTGGTATGGTGTGCCATACATGTCGGTCAAACGATTCAGATCTCTCAACAGCCGTTGTTCAGAATCAAGCACCAGAAGATTGGCTCGGTTGCCGGTCAGTTCTGCAATCAATTGTTGGGGACCTGCTTTGGTCGTGAGCGACAGGGCCACGATACGGTCCCGACCTTCTTGACGAAGGTCGTCAACCCGTGCGCCGTGGAGATGAGCCCGAAGGTATTGGCAAAAAGGCGGCGGAGCTGGCGGATTCTGCAACGCATGAGTGATCAGGTGAATGCGCGTCGATGCGGGATGGGCCGAGAGCAGCAGGCGATGCGTGTGTCCGGGCGTTCGGATTTCCAGCACGACCGTCCGTGATGTCGGTTGATAGGATTTTTGGATCCAGCCTCCGATCAGCGCCGGAGCCAGTTCAGCTACGACCTGGGTAATTTCTGTCGCCGTCAGTGCCATTGTTTGTCTGTGTCACTCCGCCGTAGGGTTGAGGGGCGGCACCGGTCTTTCTCCATTTATGCCGCATGGGGCCAATTCGGTCACATTTCCTCCACCGCAGCCCTGTTTCGACTGCGCACACTCTACGATTCGACGCAAAAACCCGCAAGGGCACGAAGATGCGCTGGCTGGCATCCAGCTTGCTTTGTTCACGGGCAAGCAGGATTTCAGCAAGCTGCTAGGCTCTGTATAGCGGCTGTGCGGTATCTGTGAAGCAGCCTGCGCCATGTGTGATGTGGAGGATGCTATGAAGTGCACAAGATGCGAAGGCCTCATGGTGGTCGACAATCTGGTCGATTTGCAGGAAAGCTGCGTGCCCATGTGGATGCGCGGTATGCGCTGTGTGTCCTGCGGCAATATCGTGGATCCGTTGATTCTCCGTCATCGTATGATTCAGAAATCCGGAGCGATGAAGCTCCTGAAGCCTGGCGTGCTGGTGCCGGAATTTGCAGAGCATCTGAAAGCCACCGCCTGATCGGTTGGTGTAGGGCCTTCGCCACAATCTGAGTGCGTTGACCGCGCCCGAACCCACGCATGGGACATTCTCCCTGCCGTTTCCGAATCTTTCCAGCTCAGGTTCCTTCTTGCAGGCCCGTCCTTCCTACGTTACAGTCTTCCTCATTTCAAAACGGCTGTTACGGGAGGCGGAAGGTGCTGCTATTCGATTCCCCATCGCTCATCGCACTGAATCTTGAACTTCGATTGTCCATGCGGAAGCTACTCCAGGATCTCGGCCGGGAGTTGCAGGACGATTACGTCGAATTGGCGTCACAGCTCGCGTTTCCAGCAGACTATGTGCAATTTCTCGGTCGCAGGTTGAAAGCTGAGGACTTGTCCAATTGGAAAGTCGTCGGGTGGATCGAGTCGCTGAACGATTGTGTATACTTCCTGGATATTTGGCAGCAGTGGCGGACAGAGTCGGACCGCCGGGAGTTTGCCGAACAGCTATTTGCCGAGTGTCAGGAAAAGTTTTTCGAAAACAGTTATCTCGACGAGCTGTTTCCCAAAGGTAAACCGCAGGTGACCGGTCTGGATGGCCGGCTCGCACGGCTGTGCAAGCGACTGGCGCAGGACATTGCGCAAGAAGCCCTGTGGCTCGATCCCGCCGCTGTGACCGCCTGGTGCCGCACGGGCAAGAAGGTGCCGTGGAACGTGCCGGGCAACCTGGCGCAGAACTTTGAAAAAGCGGAGGAGGCCGGTGCCGTGCCCCTTGGAGTCGCAGGGGATCAATGCGAAGCGCCGCCTTCTCTGAAGCGCGTCCTGACGCGCGCAAAAAGCCGTGCGGTCTTTCGCATCGACGAGACAGGGATTGCCTTGAAAGTCGGGCGACTGCTTGCCCCGGTCTGGTCCGCTGTCGGCGGGCAGGCTCAATGGCATTGGGCGGTGCGTCCGACCGCTGAAGTTCTGTGTACCTCATATGGCGCGGTGACTGTCGGATCCACCCTCGTGTACGGCAAAGACCGTCAGCCGAAGAAGGTGGTTCCGACAGACCCGAAGCAGGCCGCCCGTATCCGGCGAGCCTGGGAAACGATTCAGACGGCATGGCCTGAAGGGCATGAGGTCCTGGCGCTGTTGACCTCGCGGATTATTCCGCTCAACGCGAAGGGCGTCGTCAGTTTCAGTTACCGCCATCGTCCCGGACTGTCCTTTATCAATTGTTTCGACCGTGACAATCTCGACCTGATCGATGATCTGATTCACGAGAACAGCCACCACCACTTGAATCTGCTCCTGCGCAAACACGTCATGTATCACGGCGACCGCAATCAGCAGATCTTTTATTCGCCCTGGCGCCGGAGCCTGCGCCCGTTGCGCGGGATTCTGCACGCGACCTTTACCTTCACCATGGGGGCGCTGCTGTTCGAGCGGCTCTCGTCGTGGGCTGAGACGAAGCAGGGAATGCAGCAGTGGAAAGCGGCTGGATTAACGCAGCGCGATCTCATGCGGGCGCGCTTTCGCTGCCTTGAAGAGATCGAATCCGTCCGCTACTCGATTCAGGATCTGGAATACGCCGGCGGGCATCTGAAGTGGTTGACCGGTTCAGGTGCGCGCTTGGTGAGGCAGTTGGAAGAGCAGATCGGGAATGCCGAGGCGCGCATCGTCCGTCACCGCGAAGCCGTTCTGCGCTCCACATTCGGCCCGGCTCTCCGGCGCCACATCAAGGAGCTTCAACAGGCCCGCCAAGCGTTCGGGCCGGTTCGGCTGGGGGCGGTGTAAACAGGCCGATCTCCCTGGTTCGTTGTTTTTGTGGGAAGGCTGGGGTATCATCCCAACCATGAAGCGGCACGCTCTTAAAGTCAGGAAGGCTACTGTTAGTAAGGCCAAGAAGGGCAGCCTTCCAGAATCTGCTGCAATGCGGCGCAAGGTAAAGCAAACCTTTGCGGCGCAGGTCGATGCGTTCATCGACCGCTATCGCCCCGCTCTCGAATCCCTCGCCAAGCGGTGATCTATCTCAGTGTCGAGCAGGTTCTCTTTCTTCATGATCGCTTGATCGAGGAGACGGGTGGGCAGCACGGTGTCCGCGATCTCGGTGGACTACAGTCGGCTCTCGCGCGTCCGCAGGCGGTCTTCGCCGATACAGAGTTCTATCCAGACGTGTTCAGTAAGGCCGCGGTTTTACTGGATGGGTTGACGAGAAATCATCCATTTCTAGACGGGAATAAACGGATCAGTATTGCGACCGCTGCCCTGTTTCTGGAGCTGAATGGCTATCGCGTGACTACGACGAGCGCCGACTTGGAAGAGTTCACAATGCATGTGACGACGATGAAGCCGGGCCTCGATCAGATTTCCGAGTGGTTCAGAGCCAAAATCGTTCGAATAGCCCGGCGTTGATCAAGAGCCCATAGAGGTGATGCTGTGGGCACGAATCCAAATAAGGTAAAAGCCAAGGTTGGAGTCGGGCGGGCGGGGATCAAGGCGATTGCAAGGACCTTCGTAAACAGTACGGGGCAATGCTGAAGCGCCTGGCAGGCTAAAGAAGCTATAGATCATGAAAGGCGGCGATAAAGTTCGGCGTTCTTCTCGATGACTCGCTGTGCAGTGATTTGAAAAGATTCGTCTGGTTGGGCGATCAAGTCACGGATACAACATCTCACCATCTGCTCCATGGTTACGCCTTCGCGCTCACTCAGATTGTTCAGTCGCCGCATTTCTTTGTCTGAAAGAGAAATTGTGAGCGTTGCCATGATCGGCTCCTTCGCTTAGGATGTTGCGTCTCATAATGGGAAAAGTATAGGGGAAAGGACTCGCGAGGGCAAACCCTTGAGACTAACTTGCCGTCACGTGAAAGAGCTCCAGCAAGCCCGCCAAATCTATGGGCCGGTGCGATTGGCTGAACGAGAACGGTTCCAGACACCGTTATCTTTCTCCCAGACACCGTTATCTTTCTCCAGGTTGAAATGGAAGTATTGCAAAATGGCAATCAACTAGGTAGGACTTGACGGCGTCAATGAGTCGGCTGACAATGTGCCGCACCTGTTCAGGCTCCTCACGGATATCGTGAGGGATGAGGGACTGATGATGCCGTTAGATCCGATTCGGATTAGACCTGGAGAGGCGGGAAAACTGATCGTGCAGCTCCCGTATTCTCCCGATCATGTGGCGAAGATCAAGACGGTGGCTGGCCGTCGATGGCATGCCAACGAACAGCATTGGACGGTTCCCCGAGATGATGGGACGCTCGGCACACTGCTGAGTCTCTTTCCTGGGAAGTCCGTCGAAGTCGATCCGGCGCTTGAGGGCGTGAAAGCCCGCGACAATGGGAGGCCTTCTTCAACCTTACTAGCTCCGGTGCATGCGGATCTGCGCGCAGCCTTGCAGGCTCGTCACTACTCCAGGAGAACCGAACAGGCGTATGGCCACTGGGTCTCTCGGTTTCTGCACTTTCATCAGGGACGCCATCCTGCCGAGATGGCCGAAGCGGACATCAATCGGTTTCTGACTCATCTGGCCCTGACAGAGAAGGTCAGCGCCTCGACGCAAAACCAAGCGCTGTCGGCGTTCCTCTTCCTCTACCGACACGTAAACGGACGTGACATAGGCGACTTAGGTGAGGTCATCCGTGCCAGAAAGCCCGAGCGTCTGCCTGTGGTCATGACCCGTGAAGAAGTGAAAGCGGTGCTGGCGAACCTGATCGGCGAGAAGCGGCTGATGGCCTCACTGATGTATGGGGCTGGCCTCCGCCTCATGGAATGCCTGCGCCTGCGGGTGCAGGACCTTGATTTCTCTCGCAACGAAATTCTGATTCGGGACGGCAAGGGTGCCAAAGACCGGATGACCATGTTGCCCGAATCGGTCAAGGCCCCGCTCCTAGGCCACCTCACGAAGGTCAAGGCCGTTCATCAACGGGATCTTGCCGAGGGGTGGGGCCGCGTCCAGCTTCCAGACGCCCTCGACCGCAAGTACCCCAATGCGCCCCGAGACTGGCGCTGGCAATGGGTCTTTCCCCAGGACCACCGATGGGTCAATGGCAAGACCAAGGAACAAGGTCGCCATCATATTGACGAATCCCTGGTGCAGAAAGCCGTCAGAGACGCCGTGGCGAAGGCCGAGCTCATGAAGCGGGCCACGTGCCACACATTCCGGCATTCCTTCGCCACGCACCTGCTCGAAAGCGGCTCGGACATTCGAACCGTTCAGGAGTTGTTGGGACATCGTGACGTGAAAACAACAATGATCTATACCCATGTCCTCCATCGAGGGCCGGCGGGTGTCCGCAGTCCGCTCGACGGGATGTGAGCCCATTCAGGAAAGGGTGTTATGCCGATCCGCATAAGAACCCGTGATAAATGGTCGATAGGGCGCAACTCATTGAACGAGCGTCGATTATGGCGTATTGTTCACGACCATTGATGGCGTGTTATGCGGATAGAAAATGGCAGATCCAGCTCTTATGCGGATCCGCCTAAACATTGTTATGCAACAAAAAACCGAGAGTATCGCGCCCATGGATGAACAGATAAAACACTACGAAACCAAGCTCGCCTTCGAGACCGACTCCTGGGATTTAAAGGTTGCCTTGGAGTCTGGTGAAAATGTCTTGGTTATTGATGCGCGCTCACCCGAGGCATATCAGAAAGAACATATTCCGGGAGCAATCAACATTCCCCACCGAAAAATGAGTGCTGAAACGACAAAGCACCTCGACAGAACCGCCTTGGTTGTCACCTACTGCGATGGCATTGGTTGCAATGCCTCAACGAAAGGCGCGCTAAACATGTCGAAAATTGGTTTTCGTGTCAAAGAACTCATCGGTGGTCTGGATTGGTGGAAAAGGGATCATCACAAAACAGAAGGCAGTGTGGTGTGTGCAAGCACCACTGTCTGTGGCTGCGACTAAACAATGTTGCATAACATGGCGTTCGAGAGGGACGCGCCAAAAGCCGCGCGCTCTTCAACTCTACGTTAACTTGCAATTCCCCGTGGCTTGCCACAGGGACACTGACTAGCTTTTAGAATGGCGGGATGAACAGGCATGATGTGCATAAAGCGAGTCATTGTGCGTGGCAGATACATTACCACGTAGTATTTCCGGTGAAGTATCGACGGGGGTTGTTGGACGGGAGTGTGGTGGAGATTATTACGCAGACGGCGATGGAAATCCAAGAGCGATACGATATTGAGTTTGAGCAGATTGGTTGTGACGGAGATCATATACATCTGCTTTGTTCAGCACACCCAAAGGTGGCTCCGGGTCAGATTGTGCGGGTATTCAAAAGCATTACGGCGCGGGAGTTGTTTCGACGCAAGCCGGGGCTCAAGCGGGCGTTGTGGGGAGGGGAATTCTGGAGCGATGGTTGTTATGTTGCGACGGTGGGTGAGCGGGGCGACTGGAGCGTAGTCGAACGCTATGTGAAGAACCAAGGCAACCCTAAAGATGATCTACGCCAGTTCAAACTTTTTTGATATCCCAGCAATACCCCGCGGTCTTGCCGCGGGGTTGTTTATTGAAATTGTTGCCGAAGCTGCCGACTTGCGACTTCACTTCGACTGTCGCGATAAGGTCCGAGCCTGACTGAACAACTACATCCCATTCTTTAGTGGGCCTGAAAAACCCCGGCAACGTACGCGCGACTTTCGAGGTGGCGTGAATACTTGCATCCTGCACGCCGGCGCTACGCACGATATTCGCGATGAGATCAACAAATCCATCCGCGTGCTTGCCGCCGGTGACAGCGCCTCTGCTGCCGGCATCCTTGCGGCCAGTCGCTGCGCCCTGCTTGCGGTGCTGGCTGGAGCGCGTCTTCCAGAAATGCCGGACGGCCTTGCCGAGTTCTTTTTCTACGTCTATCAATCTGCGCTCGCTTATTTCTCGTGCAAACGTAC
>JAUYAO010000008.1 GCA_030692565.1 Nitrospira sp. | reverse complement strand
GGACGGAGGTGCTCTTCAATGGCGCGGCGGCCCTCGTCCAATCCTGGACCGATACCGAGATTGTCGTGAAAGTCCCCCATCGCAATTTGTACGGGATCGGGAAGCGCGGGGCGTTCTTCGACGATCTCTCCACCGGCCCGTTGGTGGTCCGGCGGGGCTCGTGGGATGTTCTCCCGGACGGCACGTGCTGCTCGCAGAAGCAATGGCTGACCATTGAGGCCGGGTCGTTTACGATCGAGGCGAAGGGACTGCCCGACAAAGGCTATTGGGAGAATAACCGCCCCGATGCCAGCACGAACCAATAGAGTGAAACGTGAGGCGTGCAAGGTGAACCGAGGGGACTTCATGCGGGTGAACGGTGACACAATGAGTGCGCCGACGCAACATCCACTCACCCCCTCATGCAGGGCAGCATAATGGCGGCGGCGACAGTCCTTCCTGCCTCAAATCCGGAGTCGATTCGGATGGCTGGCGCAATCATCCGCCAGGGAGGACTCGTCGCCTTCCCGACGGAAACCGTGTACGGGCTCGGCTGCGATGCGCTGAACCCAGAGGCGGTGGCGCGCGTCTTCGAGGCCAAGCAGCGGCCCCATTTCGATCCCCTCATCGTGCACATCGCGGACCGGGCGACGCTGGAGTCACTGACTCCGTTCGTATCGACACGCGCCCACCGACTCATAGATGCCTTCTGGCCAGGTCCGCTGACCCTCGTGTTGCCGAAGCGGGCGGACGTTCCCGATCTCGTGACGGCCGGCCTTCCCACTGTCGCGATTCGGATGCCCGCCCATACCGTGGCACAGGCGCTGATTCGGGAGGCAGGCGTCCCGATTGCCGCACCGAGCGCCAATCCGTTCGGCTATGTCAGTCCGACGTGCGCGCAACATGTCGTCGAGGGGCTCGGCGATCGCGTCGATCTGATTCTCGACGGAGGGCCGTGCCCGATTGGTGTCGAGTCCACCATCGTATCGATGGGCGGAGCCTGGCCGGAATTCCTGCGCCCAGGTACGGTCACGCTCGCAGCCCTCCGAAAAGTCATTGGCCCGGTCGTGCGAACACCTGCCAGCCGGACGATGGTCGCGCCGGGCCAGCTTCCCCGCCATTACGCAACCCGCACTCCGATGACGGTTCTGGCGGCTCCGGAAGTCAGACCCGTTCTGCATGCCCATGAGCGCGCCGGACTGCTGGCCATGTCGGCACCGGGCCATGTGGACGAGAGGTTCTGTGCGATCGAAGTGCTCTCGGCGTCGGGCGATCTGCGGGAGGCCGCGCGGAATTTATTCGCCGCACTGCGGCGGCTGGATGCGCTAGGCCTCGACCGTCTGTACGCCGTGCCCTGCGAGGATCAGGGCCTCGGTCTGGCGATCATGGACCGGCTCCGACGCTGTGCGGTACCCGTTCAATTCGAAGTGCAGGCCTCTGTGAACGAGGAAGGCTAAGGAGGGTGTCGTCATGGCGAGCAAACAGTGGAAACCTCGGCGGCGGGTTCTGGTTGTCGACGATGATGCCGATATCCGTATGTTTCTCTGCGATTTGCTGGCGCACTGGCGGTACGAACCGGTGCAGGCCGCTTCCGGCTGGGAGACGTTAGAGGTTCTCCAATGTAGCCGGGTCGATGTCGTCCTGTTGGATCTTGTGATGCCCACGATGGATGGATTGGAAACGCTGCATGCGATCAAGCGCTACTACCACGATCTACCGGTGATCATGATGAGCGCCCTCATGACTCCTCAGCTCGGCCGGCAGCTACTGAGTGCGGGGGCACAGGACTGGATGGAGAAGCCAGTGCAGCGGCAAGCGCTCTCTGTGGCGCTCTTGTCGGTTCCCTCTCTCTCGGGATGTGCAGACAGCTAAGGCATGAAGAACCAACAGATCCATGCGAAGTCCGAATGCGCCAGTAGACGACAGGTGCTCGTGGTAGAGCTGCTGACGGAGGCTTCATGTCGCATCCAGCCGGGCTGGTGCTACAGATGACACAGCCCGAGGAGAGGCTGAACGATGCACAGTGAGGCCTTACAGCAGCAGGGAGCCCTGGAAGCGGCTGTTCGCAAGGCGGTCTGCCAGTTTCAGTTGGAGTTCATGGCGGGCAGCTTCGCCGAGCGCATCCGCGTGCTCGTAGCCTCCGACATGATCATCGTTCGTTCGCAGGGCGTACTGCCGGCGGCGGAACAGCACCTTGCTCGGACAGAAGAGGGTCAGGCGCTGGTGAAGCAGCTGTATCGCACGCTATTTGCTCAACAGCGCCGCATCCTGGTGAACCAGGTCGCGGCGATCACGGGCATGGTGGTAACTGATGTCTTGACGGATTTCGCCGTCTCTACCGGTGAGCAGGTGATGGCATTTCTGTTTACCTCACACGACGAGGACTGATGGGATGATAAGGAAGTCCACACTAGCTACCAATGTACGCTCAAAGAAGCCCTGTGAGAGCGGCGATGGCGTATCTCAGGGCATGCTGCGGTCCGCACGGCAAGGATTTCCGCCCGTCGTGTTCTGTGACGGAAAAACCCAACAAGAAATTGTCAGCCTTGCGCGCAAGCTGCTGGCTCAGCATCAGCATCTCTTGGTGCCTCGCGTTGCACCCAAGGTCGCACGTGTCTTGCTGCGTCTGAATCGCCATGCCGTCTATCATGAGTTGTCCCGCGCCGTCACGGTATGTCACCCAACACGGAGGCCAAGCGGAGATGTATTGATCGTCACCGCCGGCACAGCCGACACCCCGGTAGCAGAAGAGGCCCGGGTCACGGCCGAAGTCTTAGGGAGTCTGGTGGAGGTGATCTGCGACGTAGGGGTGGCCGGTTTGCACCGAGTCCTTGCCCGTCATAGCAGGCTCTTGCGGGCCCGTGTCGTGGTGGTGGTGGCCGGCATGGACGGGGCGCTTCCGAGCGTCGTCGGGGGACTGGTCAACTGCCCGGTGATCGCGGTTCCGACGAGCATCGGCTACGGGGCCAGCTTTGGCGGCATCGCCCCTCTTTTGACCATGCTCAATTCGTGCGCTTCCAGCGTGGGGGTGGTCAACATCAATAACGGATTCAGCGCCGGCTGCCTGGCGCACCGCATCAATGTGCTGGCCAACGAATAGGGAGCGCCTGTCGCCGCATCTGCCGACAGGTACCGCCTCAGCCCAAAGGAGAGCAAGATAATGCCGTGTGTTTTATGTGGACAGACATCGCTCTCAACGATCTCTACGGTAGACGCTAAATCACACGGTGCCTTGAATGTGGCCATATGCGGCGGTTGCGGGCTTGTTCAACAAGATCCGATGCCTTCGAAAACGGAACTTCGCCACTTTTACGCTCATACCTATAGAACAGACTACAAGAAAACATATATGCCAAAAGCCAAGCATATTTACAGGGCTGGCATGGCGGCGATTGAGCGAGTTAATTTCTTACAATCTCATGGGGTTCACGGCGGCAAATTGCTTGACGTAGGTGCAGGCGGGGGAGAATTTGTCTATATTTCCAAAACCCGAGGGTATGACTCCAAAGGTATTGAGCCGAATATCGGCTATTCAAAGTTTGCCAGAAATCAGTACGGCGTGGAAATCAAGACTGGAGAATTATGCGAGACACGAGAAACCTACGACATTATTACAATGTTTCATGTACTTGAGCATATGCCCAATTTCGAGTCCTTTAAGATGGCGTGGTCCATGCTGAACGAAGGGGGATCGCTGTTCATTGAGGTTCCTAATATAGAAACAAACGATGCTTCGCCGCACAATATATATTTCAAAGCGCACCTGTTCTACTTTAATAGGGCGACGCTATCCGCTTGTGCCAGCAAATACTTTGACCCTCTGGTTATAGAGGCCCGATCGAACCTCCGAATTTTATTCAAACGGAAACGCCGGCAAAGCCACATCACATTGCCCACACAAGACACCGTTTCTTCTCTTGCCCTGAGACTTCGGCAAAAGGGATGGTTCGAATATCTGATTGCGGGGGGCGGAATGTATAAACTGTTTTCCAAGCTGAACCAACGGCTACGGGAGTCAAAGGTTAAGAACAAATCACACTTAGAGATTCTAAATTCACTTCTTTCTTAGCCGTGGAGCAAGCCACCACATATCCATCTGCAAGCAGCGATGCGTCTCTGCGGCCTGCCCGTGGGTGAGCTATCGCTAGAGAAACCGTGACAGCTGATAACCCACTCCTGAAAACTAGACGAGACCAGACCAGACCAGACCGAACTGGGATTTCGGGGCCTTCCGCAACCGGGCTTGATCGCCCGCTCGATAAACTCTCAGGCCTATACCCTCCCCGTTCCCTAGCAGAAAACCTGGACCTGGCTAAACTCGTGCGGTGACAACGTACTCGCAACACCCCTCTGATCGGTCTAAGACAATCTGAGCGGAGCTGGCAACCGAGCATAAGCGCACACCTCGGAGCGCAGCCCGTGCACCGACGCACGCGACATTCGCCGCGACAAGAGAACTCCATGCTTGCCACAATCACCCTATCGTCAGATTGCGCTAATTCTCGGTAATAATTCGATAGTGTGCTCGCTGAGGAGTCCCATCTCAGTCTGGAATCTGATTTGCAAACATGACAAGTCATGGGAGCGGATGGTCCGATCCCCCTTGCTGCTTAAGGGAGGTTGTTCAATGGGTACGCAACATATCGTGACGATGTTACCGGGAGAGGGCACCGGCCCGGAAATTTGCGAAGCGGTGCGGCTGGTGATCGATGCCAGCGGCGTCGATATCAAATGGGAGTACGAAGAGATCGGACTGGACTGCCTGGATAAGCACGGCACATTGCTGCCGGATAAGACGGTCCAAGCCATCGCCAGAAACAAGATCGCACTGAAAGGCCCCACGACCACGCCGATCGGGACCGGTCACAAGAGCGCGAACGTGACCTTGCGGAAGGTGTTCGATCTCTATGCGAATGTGCGTCCGGCGAAACTGATTCCGGTGCTCAAGCGGCCCTGGGACAAGATCGATATCCTGAACTTTCGGGAGAACACCGAAGACTGCTACGCCGCCATCGAGCATATGGTGTCCGACGAAGTGGCGCAATGTTTGAAAGTCATCACCTGGCCGGGCTCCTATCGCATCGCCGAGTTTGCCTTCAAGTGGGCAAAAGCCAACGGACGCAAGAAGATCTACTGCGTCCACAAGGCCAATATCATGAAGATGACCGACGGGCTCTTTCTCGATGCCTTCAGAGAGGTCGCCAAGAAATACCCGGACATCGAATCCGGCGACATCATCGTGGATAATTGCTGCATGCAGCTCGTGAGAAATCCAGCGCAGTTCGATTGCCTGGTGCTCCCGAATCTGTACGGCGACATTCTGACGGATCTCTGCGCCGGATTGGTCGGCGGTCTGGGCTTCGCGCCGGGCGCCAACGTGGGCGACAACTGCGCGATTTTCGAAGCGGTCCACGGCTCTGCCCCGAAGTATGCCGGGCTGAAGAAGGTCAATCCCTCGGCCGTGCTGGTCTCCGGAATCATGATGCTGCGCTGGTTGAAGGAGGAAGCGGCAGCCGATCGGATACAAAAGGCGATGTTTGCCGTCCTCGACGAGCGGAAGCACGTGACGTACGACGTCGGCGGAACCGCAACAACGGACGAGTATGCGCAAGCCATCGTGGATAAAATGCACGCGACGGCCTGAGTTCGAGACTACCGGCTGAATGAACAAGGAGAACACCATGCCAACATGCACTGACATTGCAAAAGCGACGAAGAAGAAACGCGAGATTAAATTGGTCGGGGTCGATATGTACCTCATCACCGAGAAGGGGATCCCGAAGTTCGACGATATCGGGCCGTTCAAATGTGAATTCATTTCGAACCGTGGCACGAAGGTCTGGCCCGGCTTCGTGAGTCCCGATTTGCTGCAGGTCAATTGGTACCGCTGCCGGTTTATGGCGTCCAAGGATGTGCAAGACGCGGACGTCAACACATTCTTGGACGCCTTGACCAAACAGGGCTGGTGGTGGTCTGCCGCCCAAAAGTTGTGGAACTACGACGGCGAGGCAGGATTCAGCAAGGCGTACTAGCCTTGGCCCATTGGCTGCCGCTGCGAGGGGGCGTACCTTTCGCAGCGGCGCCTCAGCAATCACGCTAGAGGGACGCATCTCCTGATTTACCGGCAAATGACGGCGTATGCCCTGATGCCGCACCCCTGAGCCTTATCCCGGGAACAAGAGGCTTTCCCGGATGACTGGCCCAGCCGCTCACTCGCAGCCCCCGGCACCGGTAAACGGATCAGTTGACTGTATGGAGACAAGACCGATGCTTCCCGCTGCAACCAAAACGAAAGCGGATGTGGAATACCAGGTGATGCTGGCGGTCTTGAACTTCCATCGGGATTATCTTGCATTGCACTATTCCCATGTCCGCATTCAAATGATCGATAATGTGATTGAAGTCACTCTCGCCCCGCGCCGCCCGATCCCGGCAGAGCAACTCCTCGCGCAGTCGCCGGAAGGCAGAGTCCAACTCCAACAGATGCATACCGCAGCATTCCGCTCAGGAGAAGCCCAGCTGCGCGACCGGCTCCAAGGCATTCTGGGCATCGAAGTTGAAGAATTTTTCACCCAGCTCGATGCCGAGTCCGGAATCAATACGGTCATCATTCGGCTCGCCAAGCGTCTCGACCTAGTCTTGCCCCCCCATATCCAGCAATGAGTTTGAGGTCAAACATCTGGCATAGCGACGTACACCTCCCGACCCGGCCAGTCAGCATGACCGTGACGGTGAAAGAATAGCCGCTCCTCAGCACCCCGCCCTAATTCGTCTTTGCCAATCCCAGAGCTTTGATTGAAGCCCTGGCAGCGGCACTGGCTTTACTTGCAGGATTGAGCAACTGACCGGGATCGGCGTGAACGCCGGCGGCCGCTACGCGCTTGCACTGTTGAATCACATCGGTGAGGGGCACAAGGGCCTGACTCCGGCGGGGATCTGAATCCGGCAGCTGCTTGAGAATGGCTTCGGCGTCACCGGCGGCGGCTTCGCAGTGATGGACGATCGCCTTGGCGTCCCCCATGCCGCCATGCGCCATCATGTCCTCCACGTTCTTCATCAACGCATCTCTCCGTTCTTGCATTATCGGCTCGGATGCATGAGCCGTACGAGGCCCGAACGAAAGACCGCCGGAAAAAACGGCAGCAAGAAGACTCGCACACACAATACGACCGACGGATACGTGAAGCTTTCTCACCGGCTCTCCTTAATAGCGCCCGGGCGACTCTTTCATGGTCGTTAACGTGCGATATAGTGCATGGAACTCTTCCGTGGTCAACGCAGGATTCTGCATCTGCGCCAGCGCCGCCTGGTCGATTCTGGACTCGACCGTGTCGTCGTAATTCGATGAGGCGATCGTCACGAAGCGTGGAGGAAACAATCGTTCCGGCAACAGGATCCCCACCCCCAGGTTATACTTCAGCGCCAGACGGATCGCCTCCCGCGCCTTGTCGGCCGGCACGTCCCGGCCAAGGCCGATGTTCTGCGGCGGCTGGCCCAGCCTGGCGAACTGAAAATGAACGTTCGTCAATCCTGCCTGAGTAAATTCTTCGGTGAGTGTCGCCGTTTGGCTCCGATACTGATCGGCCAGTACGACCTCGACACGGCTCACAGAGGAAACTGCTGGTCCCTCGGCGATGACAGCCGATGTCACCATCGTGCCGGTACAGACGGCCATTGCAAACGCAGTCACATATGTTTTCAGCGTCATGCCCTATCTCGCGTCGAAGGTAAATCCAACCGACGCGCTCCCATTGTCCGCCACCGTGACTTCCTGCCCTCTCTCACCCAACACGGGATGCCAGGCCTTGATGCGATAGGTACCGGCCGGAAGATCCTTGATGGCAAAGGTCCCCTCCGTTCCAGTGATGGCATAGTAGGGATTGTCCACGGCCAGTCCGTGCCCCTGCATGAAGGGGTGCATGCCGCATTGCATGGTAACCCCACGCCGGTTTCCGGTGAACCGGACAATGTCGCTGGTCCCGGCTTTCGTCAGGGCCGGCCGGTGAAACATAATGAAAATATGCTCCCGGTCCCGTTCATAGAACTGCAAATCGTGGGCGACTGAATCCAGATTCACCACGCTGAGCGGATGTTCATTTCTCACGACCGAGACGAACGGCACGAATTGGCAGATATTCGCCTCGAGTTTCGTCTCCTGAAACTCGAACGGCTTTCCCTTCGTCACTCCTTCGATCGTCACCACCACATCTTTCAAGCCCTGCTGTTCGCCGACCGCCACCTCACGCAACAGTCGATAGCCCGAGCCGTCGGACAGCGCCCCGCAATAGACCCGATCATAATACCGTCGCAGTTCGAACCGCTGGGGATCCGGAATGTCACCGGCAAATTGCACCGTCCCCGTCACCGTCCCCCCGTTGGATACCGCCGTTTCCTCATAGGCTGCTGCCGGAGCTGCCCCGATCATGGATCCGCTCAGAATCAGAGAGCCAAAGAGATACGTCACGAATCGATTTATACGTGTTGCCATATGTCCCACCGTAAAACATACATGGGGGATCGTGAATGCTCCCCCATGGTCTGAGTGATTTAGACCGGCCTGGCACACTGTGTCGGCAGCGCCCTCGCCCGTGAGCGAGGACGCCGCCTGATTGCTGCTTACCGTCCCATCATCGATGTCCGCGAGACAGTTCCGTTGTCGCTCCCGCGCTCCGCCTTTTGGCTGGACGGAACTTGCGGGGTCAACGGAAGGACCCGCTGGTCACCGGTTGGAAGGACCCTGAAGAGTCCCCATTGCCCGGCGTTCGCAAAGCCCGGACGCTGGTTCTTCCACATGTAGTCGCCGACGATCTTATTCGGACCGCCTGCTCCTCCCGTCAGATAGGCGTTGATCACTTCTGAACCGCCGAACTCCATGGTGCTGACCTGGTCGGCACCCTGCATGTACGGCTCATGCGGCCATTCGTGGCCGTCCACGGTGAACAACTGCACCTGCTCGCTGAATGCGCCGAGCACGTGCACCGCCACCGGATCTCCGACATGCGCCTGCAACAGCGGCGTCGAGGGCGAGTCGCCGGTCTTCACACAGCTGAAGACCTCGGACACGTCACAGCCCTTTTCCATCCGCCACGCGGTCGGTTCAGACCGGTAGTTGACCGCCGTGATACCGGCGACCTGTTGGATGTAGGGCATGAAGCTGACACCCACGATGTTGTCCTCGTCCTGGAACATCAACGAGAAATCGCGGTAGTTCTTCCGATTGTCGTTCCCGGGGATCGTCCGATCCACGATCACGTCGGCGCGCCAGCTGCTCTTCATCGTAATATCGTTGCCCGTCACCGGATCGCGGTAGCGCGATCCCTTCGGACCGACGATGATCGACCCGAACAAGCCGTTCCGTGGATTCTCCACCACGTTCCCCCAGTCTTGAATGAGGGCGGCCAGTTCTCCGTACTCCGGATGCGCGAAGTACGTGTAGGTCTTGCTCTGACCCGGAGCGATCGTTTGATCGCCGGGGTTGTTGCCGACATTGGCGCCGAACGAATCTTTCGGATCGAACGCCATCATATCGACGTGGAATCCGGCCCGCTCTTTGGCCATTTCGTTCTTCAGATTGATCTTCACACAATCCCCGACGTTCACGTGCAGCGTCAGCGGACTCGGCCGCAATTCACCGGCCTTGACCCGCCCACGATCCTCGTCGAGCACGTACATCTTGCCCTGCTGATTTTCGAAGACCATCTTGCGTTCGAGATCGACTTCCATCGTACCCGGCGCACCCTCGTGATACCGGATGACTTGATCGATCGCCGACACGTTGAAGGACTTCACGGGCGCATCCGCCGGGCAAACCGACGGCGCAGACTTCTGGATTTCTTCACGGCTCGGCAAGGGTTTCAGATCCCCTTGCAGTTCGTCAAAGACCCGGAAGATACCCCAGCTGCCTTCCGCGAAGTGGGAAGCGCGGCCGCTATAGTAGAGATAGTCGCCGGCCTGCTTCTGCGGTCCGCCCGCGGCAGGAATCGCCGGGTCGTACCGCTCTCCGATCACCAGATGCACCGTACTGCGCGGCATCGCCATAGTGGCGTACCGCTCCATCGGGAACCAGTGCCCGGTCACGTGCCAGGTGTGCACTTCGTTGGCCGATCCGACCAGCGCCCGAACCAGGATCGGATCACCGAGATAGCTCCGCAACAACGGCGTGCCAGGATCTCCGTGAATACCGGACACAAACAGCTTCGACGGATCCGGATTGTTGGCCAGGCGCACACTCAACGGCTCCACACGCATGCTGTAGCCGCTGCCCGTCGTGGCTTCCCCGCCGTTCAGGAACGTCATCGCCGACTTGTTGATGCGCTCCGGGAACTGGTGCGACGGAGGCCCGTCGACCGTGACCGCTCCCATGCGCGCCTGCGGGTTGTCGGTCATGATCAACTCAGCCGACCGCGCGTTGCTGTCCATGATATGCATCATGACTTCGCGGAAACTGCCCCGGATATGGGCCGAGACCGGCTCCAGGGTGTGAATATCCGCGATAGGACCGCTCCGGAGTTCCTTTCCGGTGTACGGATCATGATAGGTCGATCGCGGCGGTTCGGTGATGAATGCTGAGAACAGACCATGTCCCCAGGTATCGGTGCCGAACACGTGATCGTGCCAATACACCGTTCCGAGATCCGCATCGACATACCAGCGCTCGCGGATGAACTCCACGCTCGCAATGTCGTTCTTCTTGTGCGCGTACTTCAATGGCGCATCGAAGGTGATGGTATTGCCCTTGATGTCCTTGATCCGCACGATCTCGAAATACTTCGGATCGTCCATGCCCACACCGAGTTCCGTATTGACGTGGAACTTGGACGAATTCTTCACCGTGATGCTGCGTGAACCGGCTTTCGTATCCGCCGTCAGAGTCGTGTTGCCTGGCAGGGGCATTCCCTTGTCCGGTTGCGGATCCTCCAACATCGTGAAAGCCCGCAGCGACATGTCGTACGAGAATCCGATGGTCGGACCGTCGGACGCGCTCGTGTCGAACTGGAAGAAGTGCGGATGGAGATTGATCTTGTTCGCCCATCCCGTCCGCGCATCGTCCGGGATTTCGTTCTTGAAGATCACGTCCACGCAATCGTGCACGTTCCCGCGAATCACCAAGGGTACTTGCTTCTTGGGATTCTTGCGGACTTCCTCTTCCTCTTCATGTAGCACATAGATCATGCCGATCGGATCCACGACCGCGGCGGTTTTCGGGGTCGCCGGCTTGAGGGTAATCGGCAAGGTGATCGAATGGATATTGAAATACTTTCTCGGCGCATTTTCCGGACAGAGGCTCCAGGGCCCCTGCGCACCCGGCACAGGAGGTTCCGTGCTTCTGGTGCCGTCCTCACGGACACGGAACGGCTCCAACCATGGCGCGCCGCCGTGATTGGGCGCAAACGGAGGCCGCTTCCCGAGGTGCGGACGCAACCAGGGGAACGCCAGTTTGCCCGTCTGCGGATCGAACGTGATCGCCGGACGCTGCAACGGAGTCGGCGAGACATAATCCGCCCACTTGTGCGGGGTCTCCGGCTCATTCATCGCCTTCGTGCCGTCCCACTTCCAGTTCACGACCGTCGCATCGTGCGCTTGCGCCTGCTTGACCTGATCTTCGGTCTTGCCCGGCAAGCCCTGCGGCGGCAGCATGTACTCGACCCAATCCTTGATCGACACCTTCACGGGATTGGCCTTCCAATCCGTCTTGTCCTTCGTGATTTCGTATTTCTTTCCGCCGTACCAGTCGACGGTGGTCCCGACCAGCTTGTCGGAGCTGACCGCCAACTTGATCTTGCCCTTGCGATCCGGCAGCTCGACGAGCGGCTTCATCACATCGGTCTGGAATCCGGTCGATTGCAGGGTGTTGTACACACGCCAGAATCCCCACATGCCGGTCACATAGTGCTGAGGAATGTGGCAATGGAACACGAACTCACCGGCCAGCGCCTGCAAACCGCCCGATCCGCCTTCGATGACTTCATCGTATATCTCGGACGGACCGATGGATTGCACATCCAACCGGTCGGACGTGTCGCTGATCGGCGGGAACTTCACGGGACCGCTCTTCGACAGCGTCGGATCGAGCTTGCTCGTGCCGGGCTGTCTAGCCCAGCGGATCGATCCGCCATGCAAGTGATGCGAGTGCACGATTTCGGATCCGCCGACCATGCGGAACTTGGCCGGATCGCCGAGATATGAACGGGGAATCGTGGTTGCCGGATCGCCGAATGTATAGGACCCGTAGCCCTGCGACTCGTCGGCAAATCCCACCAAATGCGCCTGAACTTCCAACCGCTCGCCGTGCGGCTCGCTCCGGAAATTGAGCAACCGCGCGGCCGGACGGTAGGTATCCGTATGGGCATCGCGCTGCGGCAACATGTCGCCTTTGCGGTCCAAGAGACGGAACGTCTCGTCACCCGCCTCATGATAGAAAATCACGAATTCGCGAAAGTCGGAACCTTTATCGAGATCGATCATGGCCTCCCAGCCACTCTTCATTTCCTCCCCCGTAAACGGACTGAGGAACCGTGCCCCGCGCGGCTCGACGACGATCGATCCCAACAAGCCCAGGGAATACTGATCGCGGCTTGCATGACTATGGAAGGCGCGGCCGCCTTCCTGCAAATCGATGGGAATGTACCATTCGAACTCGCCCGCTTTTCCCGTCGGCACCAGCGCCTCGGGATTCATGGCATTCGCCGGCTTCCCCGTGCTGGCCACGAGCATCTGCGAACCGTTCACGATCATGTTCGTCGGCTCGTTCTCAATCTGATTGCGCAATGTGATCCGCAGACAATCGCCCTGATTCGCCCGAATCACGAGCGGCTGAATCAGATCGCCCTGCAACCCGTTCGAAATGGCGCCGCCGGCAAACGTCGGATCTTCGCTGTCCCGCGCAGCCTTGTTCTTTGTTTCTTCCTCACGCACACCCGCTACATTCTCGGTCAACGCATACATGTAGCCCGGATAAAAATCGCCGAACCGGTTCACGGTGATCTCGACATTCATCGCCGTGATGTCATACGCGCGGACCGGCGCCGTCACCGGGCAGCGAGCGCCCTGCGTCACTTGCACCTTATCCGGATCCTCCGCCACCAGCAGCACACCCTGCTGCATCGCATGAGCCCCGGCCCCCTGGAACGGCCCCTTACTCTTGACCTCCCGCTCGATCTGCTCGATCGCCTTCGACATCTTGTCCTGCAGCACCGGACCGGCCTGCGCGTGTACCGGCATCGCCAGATCGGCACGCTGATCGACGGCGATATGCCCATCATGCGACATGACCGCGCCTGCAGGCATGGTCCCGGCCAACCCAAGACAGGTCGTCAGTCCCAACACTCCCACTCGCACCCACTTCATTGATACACCCATACGTCCAGCCTCCTCAATCAAACAAACCGTCCAGGGACCATCCACGCTACTGACTGTCTGAAACCCGGCTCTATCGAATTCGAAGTCTGGTGAAGGCCAACATTCATCGGGGGGATCGTCAGGAGGCCGGTCCTTTCTCTCCCACTCCTTCACCAGACAGTTCTCGATTTCACAAGAAAGACTGGTTGGCATTCTTATGCAACCAGCGCTTAGAGCAAATTGTGTTCCTCTGGCGCATTTCTGAACCGTTGTGGGATTTTGCTGGAAGACGGAAACGATTTACGGGTGACGGAGAATCTTATTGGGGCGTCACGATCCCATCCAACATCGATCACGCACGATTAAATCCATAACTTTTCAGGAAACACCTCATGACCACGAAGAAAGACACTATGGGACGCACACGCCCCATTGAATCAGATCATGGGACATGACGAATACCCTCACACCAAGCCCCTTCCGAAACCTTGCGCAAGCGGCCGGCGCGCATTATAGTGGCGCCCTCATCTCTCATCGCCGATCACCAGCATGCTGAACTGCGACCACAATATAGAACACACAACTCCATCACCTGCTGTTCGGCATCTCATCGCCGCGGCCCTCGGCGCGCTGCTCATGCTCGAGCCTGCGCTGTCTCCCGCACTTCCAGCGACGACCGAGACACACAACCGTGTTGACGCCATCGCCGCACAAGCCGAAAGCAGCCCCATGATGCCCGTGACGGAAGGACTCTTTTTCATGGGCACCACGCGCACCGGCCATGAGTCGTTCAGCCTGACACTGCAATACGACGATACCGAACAGCCCCAGCGCCGCATCTGGCTCGACCGCTATGAGATTGACCGGGACGAGGTGAGTCTCGGCGAATTCCTCCGATGGCTGGCGCAGCGGCACCAACCGATTCCTGTCGAGATCCACAAGCTGATCGAGCACGTCATGACCGTCCACGCCCTGACGCCGGACACATTGGCGCGCTGGCCGGCGCTCTATGTGACGTGGGCCGAGGCCTCGGACTTCTGCCGCGCACAGGAGAAACGGCTTCCGACAGAAGCCGAGTGGGAAAAAGCCGCGCGCGGAGCAGAGGGACAGCTGTTTCCGTGGGGGCAGCAGCCTCCCACCCCGGCGCTCGCCATGTTCGGCCAGTACCATGTCCATGAGATTCCGATCGTCGCGTCTGTCAGGAGCGGCGAAGAGGGGCGCAGTCCCTATGGCCTGCGCCATATGGCGGGAAACGCCGCCGAGTGGGTCGAAGACTGGTTCGGGATCGACTATTATATGACCATGCCGGAGCGCAATCCGCCCGGGCCCTCCACCGGACGCTACAAAGTCATCCGCGGGGGATCCTGGAAGAGCCAGCCCGCGTTACTCCGCAGCGCCACCAGGAGCGGCGCGCCGCCGGACCAGCGCGCGGCCACCATCGGCTTTCGCTGCGTCCGATCCACCCCATAACCGACATGCAGACTGCCATGAGGATTCACATGATCTGGACGACTCTGTTGATGGCCCTGGTACTGAGCACCGCCCCCATGATTCCGGTCTCTCTCGCGGACGCGGCAGGAGGCGAAGAGCATGGCTGGAAAGTCTATACGAACGTCCGTTTCGGGTTTTCCGTCCGTTACCCCGAGCAGTGGCGGAGCGGGAATCCTTTGCCGGACGGTATCGGCGTAACCCTGTTTCCGGAGATCGAACACAGCCTGGTCGCCCTCTCCGGCCACATGAATCTGCTGGAAGGATCGAGCCAGGATAGGCGGCAGACGCTCGAGGAATTTACAACCGCGCACCGCCGCATCATCACCGAGCTTTTCGACAAGAAGAAGATTCCGCTCACGTGGCAGAAAGATCAGGACACGACTCTAGCTGGCTTCCCCGCGAAGCGCCTGGCCTTTACCTACCAAGACGAACACCAGACGCCGATGCTGGAAATTCACATCTTTTCTCTGGGACGCAATGAAGGACGCGGCATGCGGATCAAGATGCCGGTGACGGCACAGAAAGAATTGCAGCCGACGATCGCAAAGATGCTGGAAAGCTACCAGCCCGGGCGGGATCAGAACGCCGTCAGCCCGATCGTGCAGAAACCGGAAGGGCCCTAACAGACAAAAGACGATCCTCGTCATTCGTCAAGCGTCATCCGCATGGAGAGCCCCCATCATCTGCTGCGAGTCGGTTGACGAATGTCGCGTGACGATTGACGGCAACTCTTACGCGCCGTGCTCCCGGACCTCTTTCAGATGTTTCATCGCCGCGCGCGCCGCGGCGCGGGCTTTGACGGCGGGATTCAAGCTGGCGCCGGGATCGACCTTGTCTCCCATCTCGGCCACGCGCTTGCAGTGCGCAATGGCCTCCTTCAGGAGAGGTGCGGCTTCTTTCCCATGCTCGTCCGACGCGGGCAAGAGCTTCAGAATCGCCGTCGCATGGTTCGCCACCTCACCGCAATGATGCAGGATGGCTTTTCCATCACCCATGCCGCCATGCATCACCATATCCTCTGCGTCCCTGAGCATGGCCTGGCCATGCTCTTGAATATCTTTCACTGACCCTGCCAGCACGAGGGAAACCCCGACCGACCAGCCCAGCACAACCCCGCAACACACCTGCTTGAATCCCATCAGAACACCCGGCCTTTCTTCATCGGTGGTCGATCCGCCGGTGTGAGTCGGCGATACAACTCGTGAAATTGTTCCGTGGTGAGCGCAGGATTTTCCAATTCCTTGAGCGCTTCCTCACCGACCGAATATTCCACCGTGTCGTCGAAACTGGATGAGGCGATCGTCACATACTGATCAGGAAACAGCCGCTCCGGCAGGAGGATTGTGATGCCCCGATTGTAGCGCTTCGCCAGCCGGATGGCCGCGCGCGCGCGCTCCGCCGTCACCTGCGGCCCAACACCGATATTGGTCGGCGGATGGCCCGCCTTCATGAATTGAACATGGACGTTCGCGAGACCGACCTCCGCGAAATCCTGCTTGATCTCGTTCACATTCTTACGATGCTCATATGCCAGCACCACTTCAACCCGTCCTGCTGAAGCCGGCGCCTGCTCCGCAGCCACAGACGAGCCGACCGACAACACTCCAAGGAGCATGACAAGAAAGAGGGCTCGGTTGTTCACCATCGGCCTCCGATCACTTCGCGCCAAACAGTAGATCGAGCGTGGCTGTGCCGTTCGGCTCGACCGTCAGCTCCCGTTCCTGGACGCCCAGAATCGGATGCCAGACTTTCACGGTATAGGTGCCTGAAGGAAGGTCACCGATGGAAAATGAGCCGTCCAGGTCTGTCACAGCATAATAGGGATTGTCGATCGCATAGCCCCAGTTCTGCATGTAGGGATGCATCCCGCACTGCATGGTAAACACTTTCCGCCCTTTGACCAGATGCACGATATCCGTGGTCCCGGTTGCTTTCAACGACGGCCGATGGAGGACAATGTCTACGCCGGACTGATCGTAGGTGTAGCCCTGAATATCGTGCGACACCGGATCTCGATTGGTCACGGTCAGTTGCCGCTTGTCGCTCACGACAGTGACGAAGGGAAGAAACTGGCACACATTGGCTTCGACCTGGGCATTCGTAAAAGTGAACGGCTTCCCGCTCTGCACCTCTTCCACGACGACCACCACATCCTTGAGACCGCCGCCCTGTCCGACATTCACTTCCTTCAGAAACCGACGTCCGTCCCCCTCTGACAGTGCGCCGCAAAAGACGCGATCCGGGTATCGGCGCAACTCGAACTCCTTGGGCTCCGGTAGAGTCCCTTTGAACGTCACCGTGCCCCGAAGCACTGCCCCGTCCGTCACGGCAACGGTGTCATAGGCCACAGCCGCGCCCGGTCCGCTCATGATCGTGCTTCCTATTGCGAATATGGTGAGCGCTGCCCACATCACCCTCGACTGTGTCATCTGCGTCTCCTCTCCTTGAGGCTAATGGTGGATATTCGCCGGCGGATTCGCCCGGTCCAACCGTTGCGGCAGCTCAAACAGCAATGGCGTCTGCTCCGTAAAGATGAGATGGCGGTACTCCTCCGACCAATCGCCTTCCTTGCTCACGGTCTTGACCGGAAACCGTTCGACTTTCGTGATCCACCGATAATAATGCCGGCTCTCTGCGCGCTCCGCCACCACCACATCAAACAGCTCCGTGAGATACCCGTTCAAGGCCTGCTCGCCAACCAATTCCCTCGACTGCTCCCCCTCCATATGCTCTCCGAACTCCAGCCGGTAGGCCGGAGCGATCGGTACCTCCAGATACTGCCGCCGCTGAGACACAATCAGCCAGGCCACGCCGAGATCCATCCGCACAATCGCCACACTGGCGACGCCCTGCGGCTGCGCGAACTCCAGCCGCCACCGGTCCTGCTTGGCGTTGACATGCGCCATCACCACCGCCTTGCCATGCTTCAGCATGCGCTCGGCGGAAAAATCCCCTGCCCAGCCCGGCGCCGCCCACGCCCCAGCCAACAGTACGAGAACCACAAGCCGCCACCCGTCATTTCGTCGTTCCACACCCATGCTGTGCCTACGCTCGTCCGGCTGTATGCCCGAGCCGGACTCTCTCGATCCCAATGGATGCCAATAAGATGCTCCCCCACGGGCGCCCAAGCCGCCAACCGGACGCTGAATGAAACGGGGGAACCCGGTTTAAACACTGCCGGATTCCCCCGTCTGCCCACTCGACTCCGTGTCGAGTTAGTTGGTCTTCATAGAGACCGGCACTGATTGGACCGGAGCCGTCTGCTCCGCCTGTTGCGTGGCCGGCGCTTGTCCGGCCAACGGCAGGATCGCGCGGCTGTCGCGGTCGAGCACCGTCAGCGTCCCCCAGTGACCGGCATCGAGATACCCCGGCCTCTGGTTCAGCCACAGATAGTTGCCAGGGATCCCGTTCGGACCTCCGGCCCCGCCATGCAGCCAGGCATTGATGACCTCGGCGCCGCCGAACTCCATCGTGCTCACGAGATCCGCTCCGCTCATGTAGGGCTCGTGCTTCCACTCATGGCCCGACACGCTGAACAGTTGCACCTGTTCGCTGAAGGCGCCCAGCACGTGAATCACGACCGGGTCGCCGACATGCGCCGCGATGCTCGGCGTCACCGGCTGGTCGCCCGTCTTCACGCAGGCAAACACTTCGCTGTACGCACAGCCTTTCTCGGTCCGGTAATCGGTCGGCTCGGACCGGTAGTTCACCGCCGTCACGCCTGCCACCTTTTGGATATAGGGCATGAAGCTGGTGCCGATGATGTTGTCCTCGTCCTGGAACAGGAGCGCGAAGGACCGATAGTTCTGTCGAGCCATGTTGCCCGGCAGGCTCCGATCCACAATCACGTCCGCCTTCCAGGAACTCTTCTGGGCCAGATCGTCGCCGGTCACCGGATCGCGATACTGCGATCCCTTCGGGCCGATGACGATCGCTCCGAAGAGCCCGTTCCGCGGATTCTCAATCACATTCCCCCAGTCCTGAATCAGGGCGGCGTTCTCCCCGAACTCCGGATGAGCGAAGAACGTGTAGGTCCGGCTCTGCCCCGGCGCGACCGTCTGGTCGCCGGGGTTGTTCCCGGCGTTGATCCCCATCGATTCCTTGGGATCGTATGCCAGCATGTCCACATGGAACCCGGCCCGCTCCTTGGCCATCTCGTTCTTGAGATTGACCTTGATGCAATCGCCCACGTTCACGTGCAGGGTCAACGGGCTCGGTTCAATGCTGCCCGCGGCGACCTTGGTCTTTTCGCCTTCGAGCACGTACATCTTGCCGGTCTCGTTGCCCAACACCATCTTCCGCTCCAGATCCACCTCCATCACGCCGGGCGTTCCCTTGTTGTAGCGAATCGCCTTGTCGATGGCGGCCACGTTGAAGCTCTTCACCGGCGCATCGGCCGGGCAGACGGACTTGGCCGACTGCGGAATCTCTTCACGGCCCGGCAGCGGCCTCAGTGTGGCATCCGCTTTATCCAGCACCCGGAAGAGGCCCCAGCTGCCTTCCACGAAATGCGACGCGCGACCGCTGTAGTAGGGGTAGTCGCCCGCCATCTGTTGCGGTCCTCCTGCGGCCGGAATGGCCGCATCGTACCGCTCGCCGATCACCACGTGCAGCGAACTCCTGGGAATGGAGTTCTTGCTGTACCGCTCCATCGGGAACCAGTGGCCGCTGATGTGCCAGGAATGCACTTCATTGGCCGATCCTTCGATCAACCGGACCACGATCGGATCGCCCAGGTACGCCCGCAACATCGGGGTCTCGGGATCGCCGTGGATCCGGCTGCTGAACAGCTGCGACGGATCGGGATTGTTCGCTAACCGCACCGACAACGGCTCCACGCGCATATTGAAGCCGCCCCCGGTCGTCGCTTCGCCGCCGTTCAAAAACTTCATCGGCGACAGGTTGAGTTTGGCCGGATAGACCGCGGACGGAGTCCCGTCCACCGAAACGGCCCCCACTCTCGCCTGTGGATTATCGGCCGTGATCAGCTCCGAGGTCCGGGGATTGGAATCCATGACCTGCGTCACGATTTCACGGAAGGAGCCCCGGATATGCGCGGACACCGGCTCGGTAGTGTGAATGTCCGCCACCGGCCCGCTCCGCAGCTCTTTCCCGGTCACCGGGTCATGATAGGTGGACCGCGGCGGTTCGGCGATGAAGGTGGAGTAGAAGCCGTGGCCCCAGCCGTCCAGGCCGAACACATGGTCGTGCCAGAAGGTGGTGCCGAAATCGGCGTCCACATACCAGCGCTCGCGGATCCATTCCACGGACGCAATCTCGCCTTTCTTGTGCTCATACTTCAGCGGCCGCTCGAAGGTGATGGTGTTGCCGTCGATCTTGCTGATGCGGGCCGATTCGAATCCCTCCACTTCGTCCATGCCCACGCCCAATTCGGTCTTGACGTGGAACCGGGAGGCATCCTTCACCTTGATGCTGGTCGCGCCCTTCGCGGCATCCGCGTCCAGCGTCGTGTTCATCGGAACCGGCATGCCTTTGCCAGGATGCTCGTCCTTCAGAATCGTGAAGGGCCGCAACGACATCTCATAGGAGAAGCCGATGATGGGACCGTCCGACGCCTGCGTGTCGAACTGGAACATGTGCGGGTGCAGGTTCGTCTTGCTGGAGAACCCTTGCCGCGCATCATCTTTCAACTCGCTCTTGTACACGACGTCGATGCAATCTTGCACGTTGCCGCGGATCACCAGCGGCATCTGTTTGGCCGGATTCTTCCGGACTTCCTGCTCTTCTTCATGCAGCACATAGAGCAATCCATCCGGATCCACGATCGCCGGTGTCTTGGCCGTCGCCTGCTTCAACGTGATCGGCAAGGTGATCGCGTGGATGTTGAACTTCTTGAGAGGAGCCCCTTCCGGACACAAGCTCCAGGGCCCGTTTTCCCCCGGCTTGGACGGCTCCGTCGAGTTACTGCCGTCCTCGCGCCGATGGATCGGCTCCAGCCACGGCGCGCCGCTGTGGCTCGGTGAGAAGGGCACGCGCCGTCCGAGATGCGGCCTCAGCCACGGCCAGGACAGCTTCCCGCTGCGCGGATCGAACAGGATATCCGTCCGCTTCCCCGGTGTCGGCGACTTATAGTTCACCCAGTCATACCCGGTCTCCGGCTCGGTGAGCGCCTTGGCGCCGTCCCACCCCCAGTCGTTGACCGTCGAATCGTAGGCCAAGGTCTGTTCCTTCTCGGTGTTCTTGTGACCCGGCTTGCCTTGCGGCGGCAACTGCATTTCAACCCAATCCTTCACCGAGACCTTGGCCGGAGTCGCCTTCCAATCGGTCTTGTCCTTGGTGATTTCGAACTTCTTGCCGCCGTACCAATCGACCGTGGTCCCGACGAGCTTGTCGCTCGACAGACCCGCCTTCATGCGGCCGATCCGGTCCGGTAATTCGACCAACGGCTTCATCACGTCGGTCTGGAAGCCCGGCTGCTGCAGCGTGTTGTACACGCGCCAGAAGCCCCACATGCCCGTCACATAGTGCTGCGGGATGTGGCAATGGAACACGAACTCGCCGGCCAATGCCTGCAAGCCACCCGATCCGCCTTCGATCACCTGATCGTAGATCTCCGTCGGACCGATGGATTGGACGTCCAACCGATCGGAGGTGTCGCTGATGAGCGGGAACTTCACCGGCCCGTTGCTGGAGGCCGCGAAGTCGAGATTGCTGTTGCCCGGCTGGCGCGCCCAGCGGATGGAGCCGCCGTGCAGATGGTGTGAGTGCACGATTTCCGACCCGCCCGCCATCCGGAACTTGGCCGGATCGCCGAGATAGGATCGAGGAACGGTCGTGGCCGGGTCGCCGAACGTGTAGGACCCGTAGGCCATGGACTCATCGCCGTAGAAGCCCATGTGGGCCTGCAACTCGATGCGCGTCCCGTGCGGTTCACTGCGATAGTTCAGCAGCCTCGCACCGGGGCGGTACGAGTCGGTGTGGGGATCACGTTGGGGCAGCATTTCGCCCTTCTTGTTCAAGAGGCGGAACGCTTCGTCGCCGGCTTCATGATAGAAAATCGCGAACTCGCGGAAGTCCGCGCCGTTCGGATCTTCGATCATGACTTCCCACCCGCTGGCCATCGGCTGGCCGTCGAACGGGCTGAGATAGCGTGAGCCGCGCGGCTCCACGACGAGCATACCGATCAAGCCCTGGTTGAACTGGTCGCGTGACGCATGCGACCGGAGGAACCGAGCACCCTCCTGGGTGTCCGGCTTGATGTACCACTCGAACGCCTGGCTGGCGCCCGGCTGTACAGTGGCGTCTGCATTTGACGGCGTCGCCGGCTTGCCGGTCGCCGCCACCACCATCGACGAGCCGTTGATCACGAGATTCGTCGGCTCTTCCTTGATGTCGTTGTGCAACGTGAGCTTGAGACAATCGCCCTGGTTGGCCCGGATCACGAGGGGCTGGATGATGTCGCCCTGCAACCCGTTCGTCGAGGCGCCGGGATCGTTGTCCTTGTCCCGCGCCGCCTTGTTCACGGATTCTTCACCGCGGGCCTTCTCGACGTTCTCCGTCAGCACATACATGTAGCCGGGGAAATAGTCGAGGAACCGGCTCAGCGTGATTTCGATGTTGATCGCCGAGACGTGATAGTCTTTCACTGGAGCGGTAGCCGGACAGCGCTGCCCGCCCGACACTGCGACTTTCGCCGGATCCTCCGTCACCAGGAGGACACCCTGCTGCAACATGTGACTGTTGGCGCCTGTGCTGTAGCCGCCTTTTTGACCGATCGATTCCTGCTGACGCTTGACCTCCTCCATCATGCGGTCATGCAAGACCGATCCGCCCTCGCGATAAATCACTTTCTCCGCCGATGCCTCCCCCACGTCGCCGTGGTGGCCATGCTGGTCTGCGGCCAGTCCCATCGGGGATGCCAGCAGACTGCTGACGAGCAGCGCTGCCGGCAGACTTGCTGCCATGCGGTGAGCGCGGCAACTGCGCGAACCCGATACCTTTCTCATACTACAGCCTCCTTCTTCCACCGCCGCCCCTCTTCCGGACGGCGGGCTGAGATTGACCCTGCCCCGCTGCGATCGTCCACGACTCTCGCCGGCCTCGCCGCTGCCGGCGAACATGCTTCGTTCCAAAAACAATAAGGGCTGGTGAAGGGCATCTCCCAGAGATGCCGGTTATTCGGAGGCCGGTCCAAACAACTGCTCCTTCACCAGCGTGAGACTCCTAGCGCAATAACAGTGCCATCCGCATTGGGACAGGACGACCAGCCAAATCCCGCTGCCCATGCTGGTTTCCAGGCTCTCGGCCATGCTGCCCCGTATGAAGAAGTTTTTCGGAGAATGGGACTTCGCTGTCCCATCACGAAACGGGTGAACGGCAAAGCACGAAATAAAATCAATCGGATAGCGCTGTCCATCGTTTTATGCAGAGGACGGTGTGGAACTGTGGCGGCGCGGTACAAATGACCGTCAGATCGAGAGACCGGGCATGGAGGCGGAAACGGGGATTACTCAGCCTGAATATTATCGGGAAGGTACGAGCGATCGATGACCGGCCCATCGGCCAATACGACCGCGCGCTCTGCCACGCGCTGCAGTTCGTGCACGTTGCCGGGCCAGCTATACTCACTCAACCGGGCCAGCGCGTCCGGAGTAAAGCCGAATACAGAAGGCAGCGTCCGATGTTTCCTGAGCCACAGCGGCTCCATGAATCGACGCGACAGGAGATCGATATCCTCCACACGTTGACGCAACGGCGGCACCACGATCGGCACAATGCTCAGATATTGATAGAGATCCTCTCGAAACTCCCCGGCATGGCAGGCCTTTCGAAGATCATGCGTGGACGCGGCCACGACCCGCGCATCCAGCGGATAGAAGGTGGCCCCGTTTCCTCGGCGTCCCCGTCGCTCTTTCAACACCCGCAGGAGCTTGGCCTGGAGCCGCACACTCAGAGCCTCAACTTCATCCAGGAACAAGGTCCCTCCATCCGCAGATTCCAACAACCCTGTCCTGGCGCTACCCGCTCTTACACCCTGCGACGCGAGCCCGCCGAACAACTCCCATTCGACGAGGGCTTCGTCTGAGGCCTGACAGTCAACCGAGATGAAGGGTTTGGACCGACGAAGACTGCCGGCATGAATCACGCGGGCCATGCGCTCTTTTCCGGTCCCGCTTTCACCCAACAGCCACACGGCAGCCTCCGTTTGGGCGATGCGCTCAATCACACCGCGAACCGCGCAGATCGAGGGAGTGTCGCCCGCCAGTACCGGTTCTGCCGCTACAATCTGACTCACGCGCGAGGCCGGTGGAGCTGTCGCCGGCTCCTCCTCATTCACATGGACTGAATCTTCCCCGAGCGCCCGCTGAATCACTCCGCGCAGTTCTTTGCCCGTAAACGGCTTGGCGAGGTAATCGAAAGCCCCGAAGCGCATGGACTCCACCGCGGTCTGAAGGGACGCATAGGCGGTCACCAGCACCACTTTGATTGCGGGATCAATGCGCTTAGCAGCCTTCAACAATTCGATGCCGTCGAGACCCGGCATCCGGATGTCCGTAAGCAACACCTGAGGCCGTTCCCGCTCGATGATCTCCAGAGCCCGGTGGGCATCGGCTTCCGCCACGCACTCGTACCGGTGCCGGCTCAGAATCCTGCGGCAATTTTCAATGGCCTCCGGTTCATCGTCCACAATCAATATTTTTTCCGCTACCATCGTCCGACCCACTCCTCAGCCGCCCGCCCCTCTGCCGAAATCAGCTTGTGTCCGACTCCCCGAAAAAAGTACTTCCAAATGACCACTGCAAACCATAGAGCAATAGAGCAATTGCGATGCCGCTGAGAAGAACGTGAAATGTCGATGGGTACGGAAACTGATGGGACTGCGACGCCCCATATTGCAGGGGGGGCTCGAAATACCGGACAGGGAGGAAGCCGCACGATGAAAACGCGTTACGCCTCCAGCATAAATCCATCGACATCCGCCAGATCAGCCTCGATCACCTCACCCCGGCTGGCGGCCCACATTCCACTAACCGGGCTCGCGAAGGCCATGCCGCTTGACCATGCGCTCGATCGTTTTACGATCCACACCGGCCTCTTGCGCCGCATTGCTCATGTGCCAGTCATGGCGTTTCAAAAGCTCCAGGAGAAAACTGCGTTCGAACGAACGGACGACTTCCTGCTTGGCATGTTTGTACGATGCCGCCTCTTCAGCCGACGACTCCTCCGCGCGCGCCGCGCGAATCCGCTCGGGAAGATGCTCGGCCCGAATCGTGGGTCCATCGGCCAGCGCCGCCACCCGTTCGATCACATTCTGGAGCTCCCGGACATTGCCGGGCCACGGATGGGCCTTCAAGCAGGCCAGGGCCGCCGGGTCGAACGCCGGCTGAGCTTCTGACCCGGCGCTCCCCCGCCCGCGATAGCGCGTGAGAAACTCCTGCGCCAACACCTGAACATCCCCGTTACGTTCCCGCAACGGCGGCAGCAGAATGGGAATCACGTTCAGCCGATAATACAGATCCTCCCGGAACTCGCCCTTTCGGCAGGCTTCTTCCAAATCGCGATTGGACGCGGCAATCACCCGGACGTCGATGTCCGCATAGCGTGTCCCGCCCACACGACGCACATGGCGCTCCTGCAACACGCGAAGCAGTCGCGATTGGAGGGCCTGACTCATTCCGCTGACTTCGTCCAGAAAGACCGTGCCGTGATTGGCCATTTCGAAGAGGCCGACCTTCGCCGCATGCGCCCCGGTAAACGCCCCCTTCTCATGGCCGAATAACTCCGATTCAAGCAACGTATCCGGCATGGCGACACAATCGAGGGGAATGAACGGCTGGCGGGTCCGCTCACTTTCATCATGAATGGCCCGAGCCACCAATTCCTTACCCGTCCCGCTTTCGCCATAGATCAAAATATTGGCGTCCGTCCGCGCAACTTTCTTGATGAGATCCTTCACCTCTTGAATCGCCAGGCTCCGCCCAAGAATGCGCCCGATGGCGCTCATATCGCCGGTGCCAGAAATCCCCGCCGGTCCGTCGAGACCGGCCCAGGAGAGAGCGCCGGCGGGTGCCGATCCGGTCTGTTCAAACGCCCGTCTGGCCACCGCTTCCAAAATCTGACTGGTATAGGGCTTCAGCACATAGTCCAAGGCGCCATACCGCATGGAGGCTACCGCGGTCTGCACGGTGGCATAGGCGGTCATCAAGACCACGTTGATCCTGGGATCCACCCGTTTTGCCTCAACCAACAGGCCGATCCCGTCAAGGCCCGGCATGCGCAAATCCGTAAAGACCAGATCGGGACGCTCCAGCTGTATCCGTTGCACGGCGCGCAACGGATCGTGCTCCGTCGAACAGTCATACCCCAACCGGCTCAAGATGCGGCGACAGTTGTCCAGCGCATCGACTTCATCATCGACGATTAGTATCTTACCTGCTCCCATCCGGCCTCCTGCTGCGATTCCGTAACCGACACCAGCGCGGGAAGAGATACCGTCGCCACGGCCCCGCGCCGGCCGTTGTCGATTTCAAGACGTCCACGATGATCGGCCACAATGCCGTAACTGAGGAATAACCCCAGGCCGGTGCCCTGCCCCTCATCCTTCGTCGTAAAGAACGGGTCGAAGATGCGTCCCAGCATCTCCTGAGGGATGCCCGGCCCCGTATCGCTGATCCGCACCACTGCCAGATCACCCTCTTTGCCCGGACAGCCTTCAGACTCAACGGTCACAAGGCCGGGCGGCACGCCTTCCTGGGCTGCATCGAGCGCGTTGTTGATCAAGTTCAACATCACCGTTTCAATCCGGTCTCGATCGCCCATGATCGGCAACACGTCCCGGGACAACGCCGTTTCGATACGCACGCCTTTCACCGCAGCCCGATCCTTCGACGCCTCCACACAGGCCCGAAGCACGCAATTCAGGTCCATGGGTTTCAACACGGTGGCCGATCCCCGGGACAAGGCCAACATACTCTTGGTGACCCGGGAAATACGGTCGGCCTGGGTCCGGATCGCCAGCAGGTCCCGTTGCTGCTCGTCCGACAGGCGCAGCTGTGCCGCCTCCAACTCCATACACTCGATCCGGTTCAGAATGATCCCCAGCGGATTATTGATTTCATGAGCGATCCCGCTGGCCACTTTCCCGAGAGTCGCGAGCCGTTCGGCGAACTGCAGCTTTTTCATTTGCTCCGTCACTTCGGCGGTTTTTTCCTCGACGCGCCTGGCCAGATCGGCATTCAACGCCTCCAGCTCCACACGCGACGCCTTCAGCCGGTCGGCCATCCGATGGACGGCGGCGGCCAGTTCCTCGAATTCATCCCCTGTTTGGATGTTCAACGGGCGGTCGTAGGTGCCCTGGCTAATCGCTTCCACACCGGTCTGGAGAATCTGAATCGGACGGGCAATCCTCGCGGCCACATAGCGCCCCATCGCCCAAAGCAGCCCCAGCATCACCAGGCCGATCGCTGCCAGGTTCCGTATTTGATCCCGAATCGGCGCGTAACTCTCTCCCGGCTGTTGCCGCACAAAGATATGCCAGGAATTGTCCGGCAGGGGGAGACCGGTAACCGGCGCAAACCCTACGACCGTATCCGTCGCCCCATGCCCGTCATCCTCCGCATTGCCCCATCCCGGCTGCGAAGACACGATCATCGTCATCAATTGAGCGGGAATACGATGGGCCTGCCGGGGCAGGATGGGACAGACGAGCGGATTGCCCGCCGCATCGAAGAGCATCGCGTGGCCGGTCTGCCCGATCCGGATCTGATTGATCATCGCGAAGAGACTGTCGAACCGATAGGAGGCCTTCACCGCCCCGATGATGGTGTGCTGCCGGTCGTCGAGAATCGGCACGGCAATGTCGATGGTTTCCTCGGGCGTCCTGAAGGATCCTTCCTGCGCGGGAATCAGCCCGCTGACGTAGACCTGATCGACGCCCCCCGCATGAATGGCCGTCCACCAGGTCTCTTTTTCAAATGAGTAGTGGTCGGGCTCTGAACTCGCCGCCACCAGCGCCCCGTGTTGATCGGCGATCAATAGGCCGACGACTTTATCCCCGTCGCGCACTTTGGTTTCCAGGAGGAATCGCGACAGTTCGGCATTCAACAGCCGCCTGACACCGTCCCCGCCTTTTTCCCACACCTGCATCCGCTCCGTGATCAGCGCCTGCGCCTTCGCACGATCCTCCGGATACGAATTATTGGCCGTCTCGACCGGCTGACGCACTCGCAACGGCGCCGTGCCAAGCAACCGCACACCCTGCACTTCGCTCTGAACCAACATTGTGACGCGATCGGCCGCCTGAACCGCCACGGCCTCAAGATTGCCACCGATGACGTCCCGCAACGAACGCATGCCCGACACATAGGCCAGCACAAGACCGATCAGCAGGGGGATACAACCCACCAGCACAATGGCTAATACGATACGTCCTCGAATGGTTCGGATTCTCATTGCGGGATATTGTAATCACCACACCAGGGAAAACTCTAGCCCAAGAAATCGAGAGGAGACGGGTGCAAGGGACGGCTGCTCAAAAAACTATCCAGCAAAGCCGCAGGCAAGGCAGAACCGGAGGCGTAGCTTTCATCACCCACCCAACCCCGCGCTGCCAAAGCAGCTCTTCCCCGGTGGGGTACGTTGAGAATTCTGTCGAGCCGAGAACGAAGTTGGGGATCTGTTTCAGCAGCCTGACTAGAAGAACGCCATGCTGGCGTAGGTGACGGTCGAGTTGTATTGATCGGTGATGCCGCGGTCGTAGCGGAGGACTTGGCCTGATTCGGCTTCGATGAGGCGCAAGAGAGCATAGATGGGCGCGAACCCGGAGATGCGGCGCTTGTCGTTCTCCGTGATGATGTACTTGGTGAATTCTTCCGGCTTTCGTTCTTCCACCGGCTTCAACATTTCCAAATCATGCTGCATCGATCGATGGAACGAAAAGTCGGTCGGCGGCTCTTTATCCCCGTAGCGCATCCCGAGATGCGCCAACTCTGCCGCTGCCATGACACAATAGCTGCGGTTGGAGGATTTGAGAATATCGCGCAGCCCGGCCAGAAACACTTCGACCGATTGTTGCACCGGGGCTTCGGCCATACTCAGCGCGGAAAATGAACATAGGATCGGCACGATGGTAAAGGGCTTCTTGGCTCCGACGACCTGCTGGAGAAACGGCAATTGGAATTCAATCGCATGCTCGGCTTGGTGGCAGAGATCCTCTTCGAACGCCACCGGGAACCGTTCTTTGATCTTCGCCAACAAGGGCTGATCGGCTTTTACAACACCCACCGGTGTTTCAAAATCCTTGTCCGTGACGGCAAAGAGATTATCGAGACCGGCGTAGGCTGTCCCGATGATGACATACACATCCGGCTGCGTGGCTTCTTGCAGCTCTTTGTACGCCCATGCGTAGATCGGACCGGCCTGTTTCAGATCGTAGGTCGGTGCGACAAGCCCCTTGATGGGTTTGCCGGCATTCTCTGAGGGTTTAAAATCCGGGCCTTCTTTCGACGTAAAAAATCCGTCGATCTGCTTCTTCAATTTCACGCCGTCCGCCTCGTAGGCGCGGCCGGCAAACGCCGCCTGGCGAAGCGGGCTTTCGCGATATTGAGCGCGCTGCTCTCTGCGGGCTTCTTCTGCCCGTTCCCCTTCCAGAAACAGTTTCTGATCGAGGTCGGTTACCAACTGCTCAACCTTATCCGGCATCAGGAATTCACCGAACCGTTTCAGATAGAGGGCCCCCACTTGCTGGAGAGAATGCTCGCCGTCGAAATGCTGAATGATGAAAAAGTAGTTGAGCGGAAGCACCAGCCGTTCCTTGCTCAGGCCGGTCGGATCCCACAACACGATGTACTGCTCTTCTCCTTCCTTAATGGGGGAGAACTGGAGATTCCGCAGGGCTGGATAGTGCTTGGGGTCTTTGGCAGTCGTGGTAGTCATAATGCTCCTTGGTCGAGCGTCATTGTAAAGGAGGGAAAGAAGAAGCTGCAACCGGGGGTTTGGTCGGTCTAGTCCGTTCGGTCTATCTCGTCTATCTGGTTGGTCTCGTTCGACCTGATAGACCAGACAGACAGAACAGACCGAATAGACCAGAGAGACCAGACAGACCTATCCCCCCTCCGGCGGCTCGCTTCGACTCCGCCGGCTGAGTACGATCAGGGTCCCGACGGTCACGAGTGCCAGCCACAGCGTCGGCCGCCCATAGGAGGGATCGGAATACTCGATTAAGTCCGTCAACCGGCCAATCAACAGCGACATGCGAGCCATGACCGTATAGCCGAAGGCCGCGCCGAACGCGATCATCAGGAACAGGACGCCCGTCCTGGCCACCGCCTTTCCCGGCCCGCTGTGCTCCACTGAGAAGAAGAAGTAAAACAGCACCGAACTCACGCCGAGCAGCACGATGATGACATTGATACTGCTGGCCGGATTCAGCAGATTCCAGGAGAAGGTCACGCCATCCCCCGGCACGAGCATCAGCAACGGCCGGACCGTGTCCTCGATCTGCTTCAGAATAAACGATGACACGGTGCGCGGAATCGCCAGCCCCGTCCCCACCCCGACGATAAAGGCAAACGCATAGCGCGATAGCCAGGCAGCTTTCGGCACATAGCGCGTGAGCATGAGCATGCCGATGGTCACGGGAATCAGCAGCGTCCATTCCTGATTTTCGACGATGGGTTTCCAAATCAGATGCAGGATCACCGTGTCGTAGGTCTTTACGATCGTGTAGCCGACGGACACCCCGACATAGAGATTCTCCGCCAGTTTAAAGAGCGGATTATCCTTATACAAAAAGGAGAAGATAAACAGAGTTAACCCTGTTGCTACCCACGCCCCGATGATCGTTGCATCCATTGCCTTGATCGATCCTCTCAAAGACGGGAACGATCCCGTTGGTACTTCAGGCCATCGAGAACACCAAACGCCCAGCCGTTCGGAGTGTCCTCATGCCTGCGCTCCCTTCACACTTCCTCCCCTTTGTAAGGGGAGGCAAGGAGGGGTAGAAGATCTCGGGCCGCTGGGTTGTAAGATCCCGCCTCACCCGATATGCCAGCCGTCAGACTCGACCTCCCCTGGCCCCTCCTTACGAAGGAGGGGAACAACAGACTTCTCGCATCTTCTATACCTGCGAGCCTTGCTGCCGCGACTGCCGCCTTAGCGAGAAATAAAAGATGTTACAGAGCCCTACCAGGACGATAATCGCAACGTGAGTGGCCGATTGCGCATCCATCCCCGCCACAGCCCGGCCCTTTTGTCCGATCAGACTTTCGTATTCCGCCGCGCCCCGCAGCCCGCCGATCAACCCGTTGATCTGGCCGCTGCGCAGCAAGGGGTACAAGCCCGGGGCAATCACCCCCGTGCAACCGCCGCCCAACTCGAATTTGTACTTGTCCTTCCCGAAGACATACCAGGCCTCGACGCCGGGATTCCCCGCCCCCAGACTGATCGCATACGTGACGTCCTTCAGACTGTTGACCCCCTCCAGCACCGGCTGTCCTTTGGTTGGCTTACCGCCATAATCGCTGGGAAATGCGTTGTAGAGATCCTGCCCCATGTTGATGATGACGGCCGTCCCTCCCGGGCTCCACCCAAGAAAGACATAGTCGGCGCCGCGCTGTTTACCCGATTCGGTCGCCACCTTGGTCAACAGCTCGTCGGCCATGCCCGTACCGGAGACCCACAGGGTCATTGCAATCACCCGGAGATTCTTCTTGAACGCATGGCGGAGAATGGCCACGGCCTGCGGATAGAGTTCCGGCTTTGAGGCGGGATCGAAATCGAGGGAGAGGAGCAGTACCGAACGTTCGGGCAGGCTTTCGATGTGATCGTAGACCCCCCGCACTTCCTGCGAAATCTTGATGGGCAGGCCGACCGGATAGAGCAGCGGCAAGAGGGTGCACAGCCCGATCACCACAAAGATGATCCGCCGGTCGATATTGAGCATGCGTTCCGCGAAGGTCATGGCACCACCGTGACACGTAACGCGTGACGCGTGACGCGTAGAAGATTTACTTGGACCGGCCTGTTTCTGCGCTCGTCACATGTCACGCGTCACCTGTCACTCTTTCCCCCCGCCCAGATACGATCGCTCTATGCCGAAGATGATTTTAAACGACAGCGCCACGGCCCCCAGGCTGACGCCGATCAAAATGGCACGGCGTACGGAGGCGTTCAGCACATTCAGAATCCACTGGGAGATATCCCCGCTGATCGGCACCAGATATTCACCCAGCGGAACGCGGCCCATCATGACGATCACGGCCGCGATCAGCAGCACGGCGGCTTCCCGGCTTCTGGCGCGGAACGAGCGATAGGCCGCCGAGGCGATGAAGAACGCCAGGATGGCAAACATGGTCCCTTGCAACGGGACCATCATAAAGTTGTACACCCAGCCGAATGCCGTTGAGACACCCTCGACACTCTCTTTGCCGTTGGCCCACAGACCGACGGCTATCGTGCCCAACATGCCGGCATAGAGGACTACGCTGTAGCCCCAACCCGCCTCTTTCCGGCGAATCTTGGCCGCATGCACATGGAACAGACTGGTCACGCCCAGCACGAGGGCAAAACCGCCGATAATCTGGAGCCACTTCGTGGCGGAGGTGAGCAACTGCTCGGAGGCGGGATGCGGCACATAATACTGAGCCGCAAAGATCAGCCCGGTAATCATCGTAATCAGCAGCGGCATCTGCCGGCGAAGAAAGATCATTTCACATCCTTGAAGAAGTCGAGCACGTCCTGTGGCCAGGTGGCCTGCGTCACAACGCCCAGTGTCGCCAACAGCACTCCGATTCCGATCACCGAGAGGATAATGGCCTTCCCGATATCCTGCCCGCGCAGGGTCCCCAGCTGAACCGGCTCGCGCGACAAATAGGCGCTCGCCGCATACAGCTCCTCCCCGATCAGCGTGTAGTCACAGGTGGTCACAAAGAACGGCAACTGGTGATCCGAGTCGGTTCCCGCAATCTGAATGGCCCCGGTACTGGCACCGGTTTCCGTGAGCAACAGCGCCTCGGCAAAATACGACCCCATGAAGAAATTCGCCGCCGGCTTTTTGCGCAGCATGATACCGTCGACCGCGGCGGTATAGCTGAACTGATCGCTCGTAATGAAAAAATTCGAATCCTCCTTGAACAGATCCGGCTTCCCCGCTTCCAAATACGCTTGTTTGGTGATTTCCTGGCAGACCGCCATGGTAATGGGATCGCGGTGCGGCACAAGCAGCTCCGTTTCATAGGCCGCCGTCTTTTTCGCCACCCGTCCGAGAATCACCGCCGCGGCAATCGTCGAGGGATCGTGCATATCGTGTGCACCGGTCAGATAGAGAATCGGCTTCCCCAACTCGGTCGCCCGGCCGATCGCTTCGTCCACCGCATCGAGACCGGGAATCCGCCGTAGAAAGATCTCGCGGCGCTTCGCTTGCGCAATGGAGTAAAACACGACGCCCCCGAAGAGGAGCGTCAAGACCAGGTTGTTCACCGAGTTCCAGTTGAACCAGTTGGGAGCCGGGGTCGCATGAAGCAAAGGACCGACCGTTCGGTCCTCGCCTTTGAGCATCGCCACGGTCACCGTACACGCAGTCCCATCTTTCAGCTCGACACCCTTTGCGTTCCGGATCACGAACTGATGCCAATTCCGCTCTGCCGTTCTCGTCCACCAAGGTCCCTTGAGGTCTTTCACCAAGCGAGTCTGGGCCGGGAACTCGGCGATGACTTTCAGTGAAGCCGCATCCGAGGCCCCGGCATCGCCGAGCAACACCTGATAGCGGGCCTCAGGGCCATCCAAAGGACTCGGCGCCCACTGTATTGTGAGACTTTCGCCTCCATCATTCGGCGTATCGAACACCTGTAGATTAGCCGGAGCTGCCAGCTGATCTTCCGCGTAAACCGCAGCCGAGCACCAACTAAACGCCACGGCACAGGCGATGACGACCAAGCTTGCCGACCAAGTCTTCACACGTTTTACGTTTGACGTTTCACATTTCACGGGCTTCAGCCTTCGATGACTTCGATATTGGTTCGCGGTATGACGGCAACCTGCCCGTCCGGGAATCGCACTTCCAACACGCGCGCGTCACTTTCTGTGGGGATTTTCTGCAGATCGGTGGGCAACGCCGAGACCTCTCCAATCTTGCCGAACAGCGGGTCGCGAATGATGCGCACCGGATCGCCGATCCGGATGCCCTCGCGCTGCGGCGCTGCCGTCGCTCCGGTCTGTGCCACACCGGCAGGCTTCGCGATGATGATCTCGGGCCGGATGACCCCGGCGCGAATCTGCGTGGCCCCGGAAATCGCCGCCTTTTCCCCGGCATGGGCGGAGAGCAGCGTAAAGGTCTTCTGCGCCATGGGGATCGTCCCGAACCCCTCTGTAAGGATCAGCGTAAACCCCACTTGCTCGGTTCCGGTAATAGCCACTCCCAAATCGTATCCCAACAAGGCCCGGAGATCCTTATCATGAATCCCGCCGACGACTAACCCGGCAACGCCGACTTCTTTCGCCTTGGCCATCGTCTCAGCGGAGAGAAACGACCCGCCGACGACAATCTTCCCCTTCATATCGGCGTTGATATGAGCCGGGGTCAGGGGTTCGTCCGGCTTCGCGACGGCGATTGCCAAAACACCGGAGGTCTCGCCGCCGATGCCAAAGATCCCCTGAACCAGACTGCAGCGCGCCTCGACCGTCACACCCTGACGCGGATGCACCTCCACGACCGTCCCATCCACATACGCCAGCAACTCCAGCACGCGCGGCGGCTCACGCAATAGCACCTGGCCGGTGATGGTCGAGAGCGATTCCACCGTGCCGGTGATCGGAGACTTGATCTCCGTCTTGAACCATTTGATCAGCGGCTTGTTCTCGGCCAGAATTTCATCCTTCTGAACCGGTTCGCCCTCTTTTTTGATCAAATATTCTTTGATCTCGTCCGGCGCGACACCCAGTTGATTCGCCAGATTCAATGGATAGACCTTGCCCGGCAACTCGGCTCTGGCCACCGGCTGACTGGATTGCACGAGATCACCGACCGCGACCAGCACGGTGCCGGGCAACGGCAACTGCCGCCGCCGCCGCACGACGGTCTGTTCGGTCACTGTCAGCCCTGGTGTATATGAATGCGCCATAACAGGTTGCTGAAAAAGCCTTCCAGCTTCGTTCTCAGTCGCTCTGCTCCCTCGACGTACAGAACCGGTACGCCTCGGGATGCTCGCTCCTTGCGGCCTCGCCGGAGGCCATTTTGAGCAACCTGAGCAAGCAGAACAACGGTATCACCCCTAGGCCCTCGGATACAGATCCACAGCGTTGAACCATTTCGTCAGCGCCGCAACGCGAGCCGGTTCATCGGCCGGTAGCTGCAGCGGCCGGCCACGGCCATCCAGCAAGAGGCCGACGACACCGCCCTGCACCTCGCGGCTGACCGGCACGCCGGCGCCCTGGCCAAGGTTGACCGTCTTCGCCGGTTGCATCGTCAGCTTGGCCTTCTGATTCGGCCCGAGCGGGAAGAGTCGCAACTCACCCATCTTCAACTGATCCTTCACGACGCGCCCGTCTGAAAACATGATCTCGTAGTCCGCTAACCGTTCGCCGTCTTTCAGCTGCCCGATCGGCGCGACACAGGTGCCGAGATAGACCATGCAATCGCGCACAAAGACATCTGTCGCCGCCTTCTCATTGATCGTCGAGAGCACGCCCAGATGCGGCATCATGAAGATGCTGTCCACTGAGAGCATCGTAAACCCGAGCGGCTCATAGGCATCGACCATCATCAGCATCGACTGGATGCGGCGCGGGGCATGCGACAAAATCCCGCCGCTCCCGACGATCAGATCCAGCTTGAGCATGTCCACGAGACTCTTGCCGGATGTCTGCTGCTCGAACACGTCGGAGATCGTGCGCTCCTGCTGAATGCCCTTGAGACCGGTCGCGAGCGACTTATGGTGGATCAATGCCAACCGCAGCGCTTCACGGGCAATGGCCTGTTCAATCTGCAATTCGTCGAGCGTCTGCGGAATCGTCGTGGGCCGGACCATCTTATTCTTAATGCGATTACGAAGCGTCTGTTCATCGATGTTGAACGGCACCCAGCGCATGATGTTCGCCAGCCCTGCCTCCGCCAGCACATTGGAAATGCTATAAGACATCCCGAGATTGGCGCTGACCGTCCGATTGAAGACGCTTTCAAATACTGAGAACACGTCGGTCGTCGCGCCCCCGATATCCACGCCGATCAGATTCAGATGCTCCCGTTTGGCGATGGCTTCCATGATAAGACCGACCGCCGCCGGTGTCGGCATGATCGGCGCCCCGGTCATCTCGATGAGCTTTTTATATCCCGGCGCCTGCTGCATCACATGTTCAAGAAACAGATCGTGGATCTTATTGCGAGCCGGCGCAAGATTTTCCTTTTCCAACACCGGGCGGATGTTATCCGTCACTTCAAGAGCCGCCTTCTCGCCTAATATCTTCCGCACCTGCGGCTGGGCTTCTCTGTTGCCGGCGTAGATCAACGGCAACTTGTACGTTGCGCCGAACCGCGGACGCGGCTCCGCCGCCGCAATGTATTCCGCCATTTCGACGACATGCGTAACCGCCCCGCCATCCGTTCCGCCGGACATCAGAATCATGTCGGGCCGCATCGTCCGGATCCGTTCGATCTTTTCGTGGGGCAGCCGGCCATCATTCGAGGCCAATACGTCGATCACAATCGCGCCGGCGCCGAGCGCCGCTCGCTGCGCACTCTCGCCCGTCATGTTCTGCACAACACCCGTCACCATCATCTGCAAACCGCCGCCGGCGCTGCTCGTGGAAATGTAGATGTCGACGCCGGTCTTGGCATCACGACACGGCGTGATGATCGTCTCGCCGTCCAGAATCTTCCGGCCAGACAGCTCTTCAATTTCAGCAATCGCGTTGAGCACCCCGCGCGTCACGTCTTCGAACGGCGCCTCCACAGTCGTCGGCGCTTCGCCGCGAAACGTCTGGCGGTATTCATCGCCGACTTTTTCAATGAGAATGGCTTTGGTAGTGGTGCTGCCGCAGTCCGTGGCAACAATGACATTCAGCAGACGGTCGATGGCCGGCTTCTCGGAAACGTGCGTAGATGCGCTCATCGGGCCGGCGCTCCCTGAGGAGCTGAAGCCGCCTCGATCAACGCAATCAGGCGAACGGTCGTATCCCGGCGCTCAAGAAGCGCTGCGACTTGCGACACTTCATGGGCGCTGAACGCGAGCTCGATAATGGGTGCAAAGAAATGCAGCGCCTGGCTGCCAAGAAAACTCATCGGCCCGAGCGATTCCAGAAACACGACAGCCGGAGCAGCCATGCCACGCTTCACCACCGCATCGGCCACCCGCTGAAGCAACTCCAGATCTTCAATCGTAAAAAACTCGGCTTCAGATCGAGTGGAAAACGCATGGGACAGTCCCGCACGGACCTGTTTCCACTTTTCCGTCAGAGAAACCTTGGTGAAGGACGCCATAAGTGTGTGGAAAGGCAGTCAAAACAGTTATGGAAAGGCATTATAGGAATGGGTCGGAGGAGAGTCAATTGAATGGCAGCGAACATCACTTCTTGCAAGGCTGTTGCTGTTATGCGAGCATGACATTCTACAAAGCTGGAGGCTACACATGGCCTGGCGCAATCACATTACCGTAGACCCTACCATCTGTCATGGAAAGCCCTGCATCAAAGGGACCAGAGTGATGGTATCCGTCGTCTTGGACAATATCGCCGCCGGAGAAACCCAAGAACACATCGCAACGACATACCGTCTCGCCAAAGAAGATGTTCAGGCTGCATTGCAATATGCCGCCGTGTTGGCGCGTGAACGGATCGTCTCTCTGGAGACCGGTGCAGCCTAGTGCGCTTCAAGATTGACGAAAATCTCCCGCCTGAGGCTTCTGCCCTCCTCCGAAATCACGGACATGACGCGCTTACGGTTTGGGACCAGGGGCTTCAAGGACAGCCTGACGTCTCTATCGCCGCTATCTGCCAGAAAGAGAACCGGGCCTTCATGACCCTCGACCTCGACTTTGCGGATATCCGAACTTACCCGCCAGATCAATACCAGGTCTCATTGTCTTACGCCTCAGCAGTCAAAGCCGCGCCCACGTTTTGCGAATTCTACAGAATCTGATTTCTATTCTGTCCCAAGAATCTGTCGAAGGCCGACTATGGATCGTCGATGAAGTAGCGGTGAGAATTCATGGAGGAGAACCGGCCGATTAGGAAACTATGGTTCTAATAGATTCATGAAACAAGAGAGGCACTTATATTTCAGGACGTTACTATGACTATCATTCGGTCAGTCATTTTGCTGCTAGTAGCGTATCAACTTATTACAGCCTGTGCCACAAGCTCGCCTCTCTCTGCCCCTACGCTTTCTATAGAATCGGCTGAAACTTCCAGACCAACATTGCCAGGATATGTCGTAAGGCGAAAAGATAAAGTCCCACGTGCTTTGATTCTCGTACACGGAATTACAGGTGATGGTTATTCGAGCTGGACTAATCAAAGCGATACTTATTGGCCAGACATAATGAAAGACGACCCTGCCTTTAACGACTTCGATATATATGCATATCAATATCCAACTAGCGCATTTGGCCAGTGCCTGCCCATAACAGATCTTGCGAACCATATGCGCACTCATCTAAAGAACGATGGAATATTTTCCGAACATGACCAAGTCGTCTTCTTGGCTCACAGCATGGGAGGCTTAGTTACGCGACAATTCCTTCTCCGAAACAGAGAAATGGTAAATAAAGTCCCGCTAGTAATGTTCTTTGCAACCCCTACGGGAGGCTCCTGGAAAGCAAATGCTGCCAGTTTGCTGTCTACTTGTTCACAGGTCGATGATTTGCGAAAAATGGATGTGAACTCTTATCTGAAATCACAGCAAAGCGATTGGCTAAGCGGAGGCCTTCAGGAACGTGTGGTTAGTTACTGCGCGTTTGAGACGCAAACATCGGAAGGCTCACTTACCGTCGATCGAAGTAGTGCAACTTTGCTGTGCACAAAGGATCCAGAAGCGCTCCCGACGAATCACTCAAATGCCGTGAAGCCAAATAGCCAAAGAGATCTATCCCACATCATTGTACGAAATGCGCTCAAAGAGCTTCCTTCTCTAAGCTTCCAAAATCTTGGTTCAAAACCAAAAGCCCTTTCTGATCTTTTGATCAAAACGTATCCCATAACAAATCCAGTAATAAGAGAACCTCCTGAGAGGTTTATCCGATATTGGATGCAAGTGATTTTCAGTATCAGAGGTTATAAAAATCCAGATCTGCAATTGGTCATGCAAAAATCTGGTGGTTCGCCTAGAGAAGGTCCTTTCATGAAGGAACGCATAGCCCAGGCCGAATTTACGTTAAATTGTCTTGAGCGTGAAGGGTATGTTCGCATCAACAAAACCACTTCTCAGGGCAAATGGTACGCCGAACCATTCGATAATTTAGGGTTTGAATTTGTGGCCGAGAAGCAGACTCAATTCCTCGAAGGCCTGCAATAACCCAGGAACGTATAGGTGTTAACTATGCCTCTCAATGTGCAGGAGATCACGGCATTCCGACGCCTTCACCAGGCGGTAGTCCTGAAAAGGCCGAGCCTCGTATCAGAATCAAGAATCAACCGCGCTGCCCGATCCGACTCTCTGTGCCGCTCCACAAACGTTCAATGTTCCCCTTGTGCTTGGCTGCTGACGACGGCGGAGAAGGTCGAAAAAAGACATTAGAATTCAATTCCTCTGCTTCTCACATGCGAGATGCCCCTACTATTTTGACCGTTTCTTTGCAAGGGTCCAGAACCCGCGAGGATCGGTAATCACCAGATCCCGTACCTGTGCCGCAATATCCAACAGATCTTTGTCCCCGGTCACCAAAACGTCGGCTTGAGCCGCCACCGCTGAGGCTAGCACCCACTCATCCTCTTCATCACGAACGGAAATCGAAGGCGGTACTTTAGGCTGGGGCTGGATGGTTTGAGTTTCGAGGAAGGCCAGAATTTCTTGGATCTGTTCAGTCGGAAGCGCTATTTTCTGTTTGAGGACTCGTTCAAGCTCCTTGAGCACGACTTCGCCCGTGATGAACTCATGTTCGGCGAGGACAAGTCGGATAACATCCGCACAGAGACCGCGTGTGGCGAAACCGCTCACCAAGACATTGGTGTCGAGAAAGACCTTCACGATACCGCTTTGAAGACGTCCTCATCCGTGAGAAACCCGCGTGCTTCGGCGAAGGGCATCGCTTTGTGGCGAAGTTGCTCGAAGGTCATGAGGGAGAGCTGCCTGCGGAGAGCATCGCGCACCACATCACTGCGCTTCCGCTTGGATCGGCGGCAAAACTTGTCAAGCATGCGCTCAAGGTCTTGATCCAGGCGAATGGTGACCGCACTCTTCATGTATGACAATGTAGTATAAAAGTTCCGCCGGTGCAAGCCGGCGCGCGTTCGGCGCGGCCCACCAAGACTGGCTCTACCTTGCCTTCTTCTGTCCGATCTTACTCTCTGCCCCATTCCAGAGGCGCTCAATATTCCCCTTGTGCTTCAGCACGATGAGGCCGCTGACGATCACGGAGAAGAGTACGAATTCAACGGTAGGCCTGGCCAACGAAGCAATCAGCGGGAAAAGACCGAACGCGGTGAGCGCGCCGCCGGATGAATAGCGCCACAGGGCGACCGCGCCGAGCCAGGCCAATAAAAGCAGAAATCCGATGGCCGGCTCCACGCCCAGGACGGAGCCGAGCGCAGTCGCCACGCCTTTGCCCCCTTTGAATCCGAGAAACGGCGAGAAGAGGTGACCGAGAAACGGGGCCAGCGCGACGATGAGAATCATCCACTCCTGCTGAAGCATCTGCGTTGCCGCAAATCCCATCACCCATCCTTTGCCCATGTCTCCGATCAACGTGAGGATGCCGGCCTTCTTGCCGGAAACCCGCAAGACGTTGGTGAAGCCGACGTTCTTGCTGCCGACCGTTCTCGGATCGGGCAACCCCATCGCTTTGGACACGACGATGCCAAATGGAATAGCCCCCAGCAGATAGCCGGCCATTGCCATGAGAACCCAGAGAATTTCTTGATTCATAGTTCAGAAATAGAAACAAGGAGAATGGGGCGTAACGAGTGAACGCCTTCGAGTTCAGCAGGATGCTCAAAAAGCTCGTCCAGCAAGGCCGCAGCCGAGAAGGCACCGGAGGCGTAGCCTCTGGGCTACGTTGAGGACGCGTTCGAGGCGAGAACGCCGCTGGAGGACTTTTTCAGCATCCTGCCGTGGGCCTACAGACCTTTTTCCACCACCTGCTTCCAAAAGCTCCACACATACTGACCGCCGGATATATAGCCCAGCACCAGCGACAGATAGAGCGTCACGATGCCGGCCAGGTGCAAATTCCCCAGCGCGGCCAGGCTGGTTCCTTCGAGAATCAGCATGACGATGGCTACAACCTGCAAGGCCATCTTGTACTTGCCCGTCGTCTCCGCGGCAATGATGAATCCTTCACTGGCGGCAATCGCTCGTATACCGGTCACTCCCAGCTCCCGGGCAATGATCAAAATAGCCACTAGAGCGCTGACCCGGTCCACGTTCACGAGCAGAATCAGCGCGGACAACACCAACAGTTTGTCGGCGATGGGATCGAGCAACTTCCCAAGCTTGGTGACCTGACCCGACCGTCTCGCCAGATAGCCATCCAGCATATCCGTCACGGCGGCCACGACAAACACGATGGCGGCCATGAGCGAGCGATCCGGATCCGGCGTGACAAACAACACGACGAACACTGGAATCAAGAGAATGCGGGTAAGCGTGAGCAGGTTGGGCAGATTCAACGAATCCTGTCCGATTTCCCGCCATGCTGCTAAGACACGATTCATAGCTAATTGCGATCCTCTTTCAAACTACAAAGAACCGACTAGGTCCCCTCGAATTTGATATCACTCCGCGCCTGGAACAACAAGATATTAATTTGCAGGATGCTCAAAAAGCTCGCTGTTCTCACCCACCCAACCCCGGCGCGCCGAGACGCGCCGTTCCGCGAGCAAGGCCGCAGCCGAGAAGGCACCGGAGGCGTAGCCTCTCGGCTACGTTGAGGATGCGTTCGAGGGGAGAACGCCGCTGGGCGACTTTTTCAGCATCCTGACTAAACGATGCCGCTCTTCAACAGATCATGCAAATGAATGACACCGCGGATACTCCGATCGCCTTCGCTCACCACGAGCGTCGTAATGGAAAATCGTTCCATCATTTCGACCGCTTTGGCCGCCAGATCGTCTGGTCCGATGGTCCGTGGCTGTCTCGACGCGAGCACGCTCGCCGTCGCCTTCGTGAAGTCTCCGCCGCCCTGAATGAACCGCCGCAAGTCTCCATCGGTGATGATCCCGGCCAGTTTCCCCGCCTGATCCACGACCGTCGTCATCCCGAGCTTCTTCGCCGTCATTTCCAACATCGCCGTCGTGCCGGCCACCGACTCATCGACCTTGGGTAAATCGGCCCCCGCATGCATGAGATCCTTCACCCGGACCAACAACCGTCGCCCGAGCGTGCCGCCCGGATGAAACTGCGCAAAGTCTTCTTCTTTGAATCCGCGCTTCTGCAACAGCGCCACGGCCAGCGCATCCCCCAACGCCAAGGTTGCCGTCGTGCTGGCCGTCGGCGCGAGCCCCATGGGACAGGCCTCCTCCGACACCGAAACGTCCAGTATGACATCGCTTTGCTTCGCCAAAGTCGATGTCATACGACCCGTGAGCCCAATAACCGGAATGCCCATGCGCTCGACATAGGGCAGGATCTGCAGCAACTCCGCCGTCTCGCCGCTGTTGGAAATGGCGATCAACGCATCGCGACGGGCCAGCATACCTAAATCGCCATGCACGCCTTCTGCGGGATGAAGAAAGAATGAGGAGGTACCGGTGCTGGCCAGCGTCGCGGCGATCTTCTGACCGATTAGCCCCGACTTGCCCATACCGGAGACGACGACCTTCCCCTTGCACTGAGCCAGCAAGTCCACAGCCTTTTCGAACTTGCTGTCCATCCGATCGACGAGCGCCAACACCGCGCGCGCTTCGATCTCGAGCACACGCTTCCCGTCACCCAGACTCCCCAGGCTCTTCACTCCCTTGGGCGCGGGAGAACGCTTCGGCTTTGGCTTTAGCTTCGTGGTTTTGCTGCGTCGCATATCCGCATGACCCGTTCGAGCAAAGATTTCAATTGATGCAGCGGCACCATGTTCGGACCGTCGGACAATGCTTGATCCAGATTGGTATGAACTTCCATGATAAAGCGGTCCACCTCCCAAGTCAGCTTCGCGGCTTGGCTGCCTCACAGATCCGCATGACCCGTTCGAGCAAAGCTTTCAGTTGATGCAGCGGCACCATGTTGGGACCATCAGAAAGGGCCTCGTCCGGGTTGGGGTGCACTTCCATGAAAAACCCGTCCACACCGGCGCCGGCTGCCGCACAAGCCAGCGGCTCGACGAACTCCCGCTGTCCGCTGGACTTCGTGCCTCCGCCGCCGGGTAATTGCACGCTATGCGTTGCGTCAAAGACGACCGGGTAACCAAAACTTCGCATAATGGGAAACGAGCGCATATCGACGACGAGGTTGTTGTAGCCGAACGACGATCCACGTTCCGTGAGCACAATCCGCTGACTCCCGCACTCTTCCACCTTCTTCACGGCGTTGGCCATTTCAGGCGGCGAGAGGAATTGTCCTTTTTTCACATTGACGACTTTGCCGGTCTTCGCCGCGGCGATGAGCAGATCAGTCTGACGACAGAGAAACGCCGGGATCTGCAAGACATCAACCACTTTGCCCGCTTCCGTCGCCTGCTCTTCTGTGTGGACGTCGGTCAGAACTGGGAGTCCTAGTTGCTCCTTCACCTTCTTCAACACCGCCAAGCCATTCACGATGCCAGGGCCACGGTACGACTTGATCGAAGTCCGGTTGGCCTTGTCGAACGATGACTTGAAGACATAGGGAATACCCAGCGCCTTGGCGATCTCGGCAATCTTCCCGGCCGTATCCAGCACGAGCTGTTCACTCTCGATGACACAGGGGCCGGCTATGAGGAATGGACGATTCCCCGCGCCGACTTTGAACGAACCGATCTGGACTTCGTGCGCCATAGTGTCCTTCGATTAGTGCCCGAGTTTTTTGCGTAATGCTGCGCCAACGAATCCACTAAAAAGAGGATGCGGATGATGCGGGCGCGAACGATACTCAGGATGGAACTGCGTCGCGAGAAACCAGGGGTGTTTCTTCAGCTCGACGATCTCAACCAGCCGCCCGTCGGGCGACAGGCCGCTCAGCACCAATCCCTTGGCCGTAAGTTGCTCGCGATAGGCGTTGTTGAATTCGTATCGATGCCGATGCCGTTCACCGATCTCGTTGACGCCGTACATCTTCTGGGCCAGCGTCCCCTCTCCGAGTTTGCACAGATAGGAGCCCAGCCGCATGGTTCCGCCCTTGTCGCTCACGGACTGCTGGTCTGACATCAAATGGATGACGGGGTGCGGCGATTGCTCGTCGAACTCCGAACTGTTGGCTCCCGCCAGGCCCGCCACGTTCCGCGCAAACTCGATCGTGGCGCATTGCATACCCAGGCACAGCCCGAGGAACGGCATTTCGCGCTCTCTCGCATACTTGATGGTGAGGATTTTCCCTTCGACCCCGCGTGTCCCGAACCCGCCGGGAATCAGAATCCCGTCCGCCTCGCGCAAAATCCGCTCGGTTCCTTGGCGTTCGACATCCTCGGACTCGATCCAGGTAATGTTGACCTTCGTCTCATGATCGATCCCGCCATGCACCAGCGCTTCGGCCAGACTCTTGTAACACTCCTTCAGCCCCGCATATTTCCCCACCAGCGCGACGGAAATCTCGTGCTTCGGATGCTTGATCTTCTGCACCATCGCATCCCATTCACGAAGATTGGGCGGACCGGTCTCGATGTGCAACAGCCGGACGATCAATTCATCCAGGCCTTCCTTCCGAAAGACAATCGGCACTTCATAGATCGTCTCCACATCTTTCGCAGTAATGACGGCATCCTTCTCGACGTTGCAAAACATCGCGATCTTGGCCTTCATCTCCGGCGGAATGTAGCGATCCGTACGGCACAGCAGAATATGCGGCTGGATACCGATCTCGCGAAGCTTGTTCACCGAATGCTGTGTGGGCTTGGTCTTCAATTCACCGGCGGCGCCGATGTAGGGCACCAGCGTCAGATGAACATACAACACATTGTCGCGGCCCACGTCGTAGGGCATCTGGCGGATGGCTTCGAGGAACGGCAGACTTTCAATATCGCCGACGGTCCCGCCGATCTCGACGATGGTGACATCGATTCCCTGCGAGATCCGCATGATGCATTGCTTGATCTCGTCGGTGATGTGCGGCACGACCTGGACGGTGCCGCCGAGATAGTCGCCCCGGCGTTCTTTCGTGATGACGGAATGGTAAATCCGCCCGGTCGTGTAATTACTTTCCTTCGTCAGCGACAGCGAGGTGAACCGCTCGTAGTGCCCCAGGTCGAGATCCGTTTCGGCCCCATCTTCGGTGACGAAGACTTCGCCGTGTTGATAGGGGTTCATCGTGCCCGGATCGACGTTGATGTAGGGGTCGAGCTTCAAGAACGTGATCTTGAGCCCGCGGCTCTCCAGGAGATTGCCGATCGACGCCGAGGCCAACCCCTTTCCCAAAGACGAGACCACTCCACCTGTAACAAAAATAAACTTGCTCATGGCTGCCCCCATGCAGTGCCGATCGACGCCGAGGCCAAGTCTTTCTCCAGCAACGAGACCACTCCACCCGTGACGAAAATAAACTTGCTCATGGCTGCCCCCATCATCGGCTCGGTGCGGTCCGTTTGAGGTTGAGTTCCTGCTTCAGGGATTCGTACTGCCGCAATTTCTCTTCGGCCTCCGGAACATCCTCCGGCGTATCGATGCGCAGCGAGGCATAGGGCGTCTCCCAGACACGCACACGGACGCCGTTTTCGAGCGCGCGTAACTGCTCCAGCTTTTCCGCATCTTCCAACAGGCCCGTCTTCATCCCGGCGAAGCGCAGCAGGGTTTCCTTGGTATAGATATAGACCCCGAGATGTATGTAATGCAGCCCGCTCACCACACGCCGGCTCGGATCGTCGCGGACCAACGGGATCGGCGCGCGCGAGAAATACAGCGCATAGCCTTTGGTATCCGTCGCCACCTTCACGATCGCCGGATTCTGCAGATCGTCGGTCGCATCCATCTTGCGCTTCAATGTGCCCATTTCGGCGCCGCTCTGGAGAAACGGGTCGATGAGATCCGACAGCAGCTCGGGGTTCAGCGGAATCTCGTCACCCTGCAAGTCCAGAAAACAGTCCCCCGCAAACATCCGCGCCACCGCCGCCACACGATCAGTCCCCGTCCGGTACTCGCCGCCCATCATGATGGCCCGACCGCCGAACTGCTCGACGGCCTGCTTGATGCGCTCATCATCCGTCGCCACCAACACGTCGTTCACGGACCGACAGGCTCGCGCCCGTTCGTACACATGCTGGACCATCGGTTTGCCGGCCAACTTCACCAACGGTTTCCCGGGAAACCGCGACGAGCCGTACCGTGCCGGAATCACCACGATGACCGACGACAATGATTTAGCCATTGCCGACCGCCTCCAGGAGCTGCTTAGGCGAGACCGTCGCCGTGCCGACCATCCCCACGACGATGCCGGCCGCATGATTGGCCAGCGTCGCGGCTTCCCGCATGTTCGCGCCGGTTGCCAGCGCCAAGGCCAAGGTCCCGATGACCGTATCGCCGGCCCCCGTCACATCGTAGACTTGCCGGGCCTGCGTCGGAAGATGCCAGGACGTGCCCTCGCCCTCGTACAGGCTCATGCCTTTCTCACCGCGTGTGATCAGTACGGATTGGCACCCCAGCCGCTGGCGAATCACGGCGCCGGCCTGATTGATGGTCTGATCATCATCGCCATGCAAGCCGGCCGCCTGGGTGGCTTCCAGATGATTCGGCGTCATGACCGTCACGCCCTTGTAGTAGCTGAAATGCTCGACCTTCGGATCGACGATGATCGGGATCTTGCGCAAGGCCGCCATCCGCGTCAATTCGGTCATGAGGGCCGCCGACACGACGCCTTTGGCGTAATCTGAGACAACAATGCAGGACAACTCGCGAATCCGCGATTCGACATAGCGCAGCAACCGTTTCTGAAGCGTTCCTTTCAGTTCCTGTCGCCCCTCCATGTCATAGCGCACGATCTGCTGATTGTGGGCGATCACCCGGCTCTTCCTGGTGGTCGGACGATCATGATCGATAATCACCCCACCCCGCCCGGAGCGCGACTTGCCCAATTCCTTCAGCAGCAGCCGTCCACTCTCGTCGGCGCCGATGACACCGCATAAGTCCGCTTTCCCGCCGAGCGCGAGAATGTTGTTGAAGACATTGGCCGCCCCGCCCAATCGGAGAGTCTCGGACTCAACATGCACGACCGGCACCGGAGCCTCCGGAGAAATCCGGCTCACCCGTCCCATCACATAGTGGTCAAGAATCAAATCCCCGATGACCAGCAGGCTGGCCTGAGGGAATCGCTGGAGATACTGGCGAAGCGCCTTCTGTGAGACGGATTGATTCTGCGTGGTTTGCGAAGCCATGCCGTGCGCGTCCTTCTATTGAATGGCTTTACCGAACCGATCCCATCGAACCCACTCAGTCCATTGCCCCTGGCCGCTCCAGGACCAGTAGATTCGGAACGCCTTCCCGCGGATCTTCTCTTCCCGCACATAGCCCCAGAACCGGCTATCGAGGCTCTGGTCGCGATTGTCGCCCATGACAAAATAGGCTCCCTCCGGCACCGTCACCGGGCCGAAATTGTCGCGGGGATTGATCGTGCTATCGATGATGCCCGGGTCAATCCGTTGCGTAAAAGCCCGATCGTCGAGTACCTGGCCGTTGACGAGCACCTGCTTATTATGGATCTGCACCGTGTCTCCGGGGGTGCCGACGATGCGCTTGATAAAGTCTTTTTCTTCATCTTCCGGAAAGCGAAAGACGATGACATCACCCCGCTGCGGCTTGCCGAACGGCATCACGTTGGAGGACGTGTAGCAATTCACCGGAGGAAAATTCCATTGCAGCTTGCAGTCGGTCGGCCATTGCAACCCGTAGGACAACTTGCTGACCAGAATGTGATCCCCGATCAACAGTGTGGGAATCATGGATCCGGAGGGAATTTTAAACGCCTGCACAACGAACACCCGAATGGCGAAAGCCAGCAACATCGCGACAACGATGGCTTCGGCATACTCCCGAACAATAGACTTCCCGCTCTGACGAGCCTCGCCCGCCGTCGGGGCTTCGGTCGGAACCGTGACCGGGGCGCCCCCTGACACGTCCTCAAGATTAGGCGGAGTCGGTTCGACACTCATTCATCCCCCACTTTCAACAGCGCCAGGAAGGCCTCTTGCGGCACTTCCACGCTCCCCACCGACTTCATCCGCTTCTTACCCTCTTTCTGTTTTTCTAAGAGCTTCCGCTTGCGTGAGATATCGCCGCCATAGCACTTCGCGATGACGTTCTTCTTCATCGCGCCGATCGACTCGCGGGCAATGATCTTCGTCCCGATCGCCGCCTGGATGGCAATTTCAAACATCTGGCGAGGGATCAGCTCTTTCATCTTTTCCGCCATCTGCCGCCCGCGATGGACCGATCGCTCTTTATGCGTAATGAACGACAACGCATCCACCGCCTCGCCATTCAGCAGAATATCCAGCTTCACCAGATCGGATTCGCGATAGCCGAGCAATTCATAATCCAGCGACGCGTAGCCTTGCGTGCGCGACTTGAGCTTGTCATAAAAATCCAGGATGACTTCGTTGAGCGGCATCTCATAGCTGATGACGACACGCGTCGGATCGAGAAAGTGGATATCCCGCTGAATGCCACGGCGTTCCTGACAGAGCTTGAGGATCGCCCCCATGTAGCGTTCCGGCGTAATGACGGTCGCCAGGATAAAGGGCTCCTCAAATGACTCGATACTGCTGGGCTCCGGCAGCTCGGCGGGATTGTCGATCTCCAGCACCTCGCCTTTGGTCGTCATCACGCGATAAACGACGGTGGGGGCGGTCGTAATCAACGTCAGGCCGTATTCCCGCTCCAGGCGCTCCTGGATGATTTCCATATGCAGCAAACCCAGGAAGCCGCAACGAAAGCCAAAGCCCAAGGCCAAGGAACTCTCCGGCTCATAGACGAAAGAGGAATCGTTCAATCGCAATTTGACGAGCGCATCCCGCAGGTCTTCATACTTCGCCGTGTCGGTCGAATAGAGTCCACAAAAGACCAGCGGCTTCACTTCTTTATATCCCGGGAACGGCGTAGCCGTCGGGTGCACGGCATCGGTCAGCGTGTCACCGATCTTGACGTCCGCCACTTCACGCATGTTCGCACAGAGATAGCCGACCTCACCGGTCAGCAACTGGGTCGTCTTCGACCGCTTGGGAATAAACTTCCCGACTTCCATCACTTCAAATGTCCGGTCATTGGACATGACTTTAATCTTCATCCCCGGACGGACTTCGCCGTCCACGATGCGGATGAGGACGATCACCCCCTGGTAGTTATCAAACCAGGAATCGAAAATGAGGGCTTTTAGCGGGGCCTTGGGATCACCGGACGGCGGCGGAATCCGCTCGATGATCGCTTCGAGCACTGCCGGTACTCCCTTGCCCTCTTTCGCACTGATGGGCATCGCATCGCTGGCATCCAGCTGCAACACTTCTGAAATGGAATTCTTGGTGCCCTCGACGTCCGCACTGGCCAAATCGATCTTATTGATGACGGGGATAATGGTCAGATTGTTCGCCATAGCCAGATTCACGTTGGCGATGGTCTGCGCCTGCACCCCCTGCGTGGCATCCACAAGCAAGAGCGCACCCTCGCACGCCGCGAGACTCCGGGAGACTTCATAGGTGAAATCGACGTGCCCCGGCGTATCGATCAAGTGCAAATCGTAGGTCTTCCCATCCTTGGCCTTGTACCGGATGGCGACCGCATGGGCCTTGATCGTAATGCCACGTTCCCGCTCAAGATCCATGGCATCAAGGATCTGCTCCTTGGCCTCGCGGGCGGTCACCGCGCCGGTCGCATCCAAGAGCCGGTCAGCGAGGGTCGATTTACCGTGATCGATATGGGCGATAATCGAGAAGTTTCGTATAAGGCTTTGCAAATCCTAGCTCTTTTCAGAAAAAAATCGGTTCATTATAGTAACTGCCCCCTGGGTTGTCAAAGTCAGGACTCACTCGTATAATCGCCGCCGCACAGTGATTTTCGAGCCTTTCTACGCATCTCAACTCCGCCCGACTTCGCAGGAACTCTGAATCGCATGGCGTCACGCACCCCCTCAGACACACTCGCGGATTGGGACCGGAAATATCTCTGGCATCCCTTTACACAGATGCAGGAATGGGAACAGGAGGCCCCCCTCATTATCGAACGGGGAAAGGGCGCCTACCTGGTCGATACTCAGGGCAAGAAGTACCTCGACGGAACCTCGTCTATCTGGGTGAATCTCCATGGGCATCGGCATCCGACGCTCGATCGCGCCATTAAAAACCAACTCGACAAGATTGCCCACTCGACTTTTCTGGGCCTCTCAAACCCGCCGGCTATTCGCCTCGCGCGCGAGCTGATCCGAATCGTACCCAAAGGACTCACACGAGTGTTTTATTCCGACAACGGGTCAACGGCCGTGGAAGTCGCGCTCAAGATGGCGGTCCAATATTGGCAGCAACACCGTCCGAAGGCCGGACCCAAACATATCTTTCTGCATCTCAAGCTGGCCTATCACGGCGACACGATCGGGGCCATCAGCATCGGGAATATCGAGCTGTTTCACGGCCGATTCAAACCACTTCTGTTTCCAACCCTCGACGCCGAGCCTCCCTACTGTTACCGCTGTCCGCTCAAACTCACCTATCCCTCCTGCCGGATGGCCTGCCTCGATCCGATCGAACAGCTGCTCAAAACCCGGCATCGCGAGATCGCCGGATTCGTCATCGAACCGTTGGTGCAAGCCGCGGCCGGCATGATCATGTCTCCGCCCGGCTACTTGAAGCGCATCCGCGAACTCTGCACTCAACATAATGTATTACTCATCGCCGATGAAGTGGCGACAGGATTCGGCCGCACGGGAAAGATGTTTGCCTGCCAGCATGAGGGCGTCACCCCGGATCTGATGGCCATCAGCAAGGGATTGACCGGCGGATATATGCCCTTAGCCGCTACGCTGACGACTGAAGACATCTACAACGCGTTTCTGGGGCAATACGAAGAGTTCAAGACGTTCTTTCACGGCCATAGCTATACCGGCAACCCCCTGGGCTGCGCGGTGGCACTGGCAAACCTTGAAGTCTTCCGCAAAGAAAAAACCCTGGCGGGACTACGCCCGAAGATCGCCCTCTTGAAACGCCTGCTCAAGCCCCTTGCCAACCTGCCGTTCGTGGGAGAGATCCGCCAGCGCGGCATGATGGTGAGCATCGAACTCGTTCGGAACAAGACCAGCCGCGAAGCCATCCCCCTGCAGGCTAGAATCGGCCATCGGATCGCCATGGAGGCACGCCGTCGCGGACTCTTGCTCCGCCCGATCGGCAATGTGATCGTCCTGATGCCGCCGCTCTCCGTGACACCACGGGAACTCCAACGCATGACAACGATCCTTCAAGAAGCCATCATGAGGGTCCATGCGGATCTGTGATTTTCTCGTGATCGGCGGCGGAGTCATTGGACTGAGTATCGCCAGAGAACTCAAGTCACGCCATGCCGATGCCCGCATTCTCTTGATCGAGAAAGAGTCCGCTTGCGGAGCCCACGCCAGCGGCCGCAACAGCGGTGTGCTCCATGCAGGATTCTACTATTCCCCCGATAGCCTAAAGGCGAAATTCACCAAGCTCGGGAACGAGCGGATGACCGCCTATTGTGAGCAGAAAGGCATCCCGCTCAATCGCTGCGGCAAACTCGTCGTGGCCAAAGATGCCGGCGATCTTGCCTCCCTCGACGAGCTTATAAAGCGCGGCCGAGCGAACGCGATTGAAATTCAGGAGCTGACCGAAGCGGAAGCCAAACGGATCGAGCCTCGCGTCAAAACCTACCAGCGCGCCCTGTTCTCACCCCGCACCTCGACCGTGAACCCCTTGCACGTCGTCGACGCCATGCAACGCGATGCCATCCAAGAAGGTATCGAGATACGATTCGACACCGCATATATCAGCCGAACCGATCAAGGAGTCCGGACCAACTCCGACACGATTACCGCCGGATATGTCGTCAACGCCGCGGGATTGTACGCGGACAAAATCGCGATGGCGTATGGCTTCTCGGAAAAGTATCGGATCCTGCCCTTCAAAGGGCTCTATCTCTATTCAAACGAGCCGCCGGGCGCGATCCGCACGAATATCTACCCGGTGCCTGACCTGAGAAATCCGTTTCTCGGTGTGCACTTCACCATCACCGCTGACGGAAAGGCTAAAATCGGCCCCACGGCCATTCCGGCCTTCTGGCGCGAGAATTACGAGGGCCTCAGCAATTTCAAACTGGGTGAGATGATGGAGGTCGCGGGCCGTGGACTCGGCCTGCTGACCAATGCGCAGTTCGACTACCGTCGCCTCGCCATGGAAGAGATTGCCAAATACTCCCGCAGCAAGATGGTCGAACTCGCCTCGGTGCTCGCCGAAGGGGTACAGGAATCGAACTATCAGAAGTGGGGACGGCCCGGCATCAGGGCGCAACTCCTCGACATCACGAAAAAGAAACTTGAAATGGACTTCGTCTTGGAAGGAGACCGCGGCTCGATGCATGTCCTCAATGCGGTCTCGCCCGCCTTCACCTGTTCACTGCCCTTCGCCGCTCATGTGTGCGATCAGATCGACCAACGTCTACGATAACCTTCCATTACCCATTCATCTCGACGCCGGCTCCGACGCCAATCTTCAAGCATTCGCTTGCCGATCGTTCCTTGAGAAATAGCTCCAGCATCCCATTGCTATTGATCAAAGCATGGAGAGCGTCGGCCTTCCCTTCACTATAGCTCCCCACCAAGTTCCCGATGCGATGCTCCCCCACCCGAATCTCCGCCCTGCCGAGCTTGCCGGCTTCAATCTGAGTGTGGGAAATGTTCGAGATCAGATTGCCGAAATGGTCGATGTAGACGATCTCTCCGACAATCGTTCGCGCTGTCACCTGGGGTTGAGGCCAGTTCATTCTGACCGGATCAGAGACCAATCGGCCGAACGATGACAGCGCCGTGCCTTTGGTCAGCCAGGCTGCCGCCGGGGCAAACACATCCCGGCCGTGGAAGGTCGCTCCGGGGGACTGCAATTGATACTGTTGCTGTTCAATTTCCCGGATCTCAACATTCTCTTCCAAATTCAAGACCGGCGAGAGCACACCATTGTCCGGCGCCACGAAGAAATAGCGACCCGTTTTGACCAGAATCGGCCGTCGGTTGCTGCCGACACCGGGATCGACCACAACAACGTGTACGGTGCCTTCGGGAAACGTCCGGTAGCAGGACTGGAGACAGTAGGCGGCTTCGTCGATTCGATGCGGCGTGATGTGATGGGACACGTCTTCAATGCGGGCAGCGGGGTGGATTGTCAGGATTACCCCTTTCATACTGGCCACAAAATAATCTTTGGAGCCGAAATCGGTCAGGAGAGTGATGAGCGGGAGGGCTGGAGGCACGTCACAGTTCCTCGAACTTGATCTCCACGACTTCGTATTCCATGACCTTCGTGGGCGTCGTCACCTCGACAAAATCTCCGACCCGCTTCCCGATGAGCGCGCGGCCGACCGGCGACTGCACGGAGATTCTGTTGACCTTCATATCGGCTTCGTCCTGGCCGACCAGTGTGTACGTTTTTTTCGACTGCGATTCCTGCTCGATCACCAGCACCGTTGCGCCGAACACCGCGGTGTCCGTCGTGCGGCCGGTCGTATCCACCACCCGGGCCTCAGCAATTTTGGTTTCGAGCTCAGCCATACGCGACGCTATGAATCCCTGCCGCTCCTTGGCCGCGTCATACTCGGCATTCTCGCTCAAATCGCCATGCGCACGAGCTTCGGCAATCGCTTCGATATTCTTCGGTCGTTCGACCTTGCGTAAGCGATCAAGTTCGGCCTTGAGCGCCTCATAACCTTTTTTAGTAATGGGTGTCGGCATCCCGCAGACTCCTTTTACACCTGAGCTCGATGATACTCTTGCAGAGATCGAATCGACAATTTTTTCTTCGCCAGGGCTTCGATCCCCATCACAGCCGCTAGCGCTCCTCGCATCGTCGTATAGTAGGGCACGCCCCTCTGCAGGGCCTCCCGACGAATAGACAGTGAGTCCGTATGGGCGGAGGCCGTCCGCACGGTATTCACGACTAGCGCGACGGCCCCGTTTTTAATATGGTCAACGATATGGGGACGCCCCTCTTTTACTTTATTGACGATCTCCACCTCAACCCCTTTATCTTTCAAGAAACTGGCCGTCCCGCTGGTCGCCTGAATCTTAAACCCCAGGCCGTGCAACCGTTTTGCCACACCCCACGCCGACGACTGATCGGATTCTTTGACGCTGATAAAGGCCGTCCCTGATTGGGGCAAGGTGGCTCCTGCTCCAGCCTGGGACTTGGCAAATGCCCAGCCGAAATCGCTGTCGATGCCCATGACTTCTCCCGTCGATTTCATTTCCGGCCCCAACAACACGTCGACCCCCGGAAATTTATTGAACGGGAATACCGCTTCTTTCACCGACAAGTGCGCAGGCTGCGGCGCTTTCGTAAAACCAAGCTCCTGGAGCGATTTCCCCAGCATGACCTTCATGGCCAGCTTGGCCAGCGGAACACCGATCGCTTTGCTGACGAACGGCACCGTGCGCGAGCCCCGCGGATTCACCTCCAGCACATACACCGTTTTGTCCTTCACGGCGAACTGCGCATTCATCAAACCCACCACGCCTAACTCCAACGCCAAGGCCTTCATCTGGCGTTCAATTTCTCGAACGAGGGCCTTATCCAAGGTGTACGGCGGAAGCGAACAGGCCGAATCACCCGAGTGCACCCCGGCTTCTTCAATATGTTCCATGATGCCGGCCACCACTACCGTCTTCCCGTCAGAAATGGCATCGGCATCGATCTCGATCGCGTCCGAGAGATACTTGTCGATCAACACCGGATGTTTAGGCGACGCCTTCACTGCCGAACGCATGTACTCCAGCAAATCGGCTTCTTCATAAACAATCTGCATCGACCGCCCGCCCAGAACATAAGAAGGACGCACCATCACGGGATAGGTGATCTTCCCGGCAATCCGCACCGCTTCATCGACAGAGCGCGCCATGCCGCTCTCGGCCTGACGCAATCCAAGCTTGTCCAGCAAGTCGCGGAACCGTTCCCGATCCTCCGCTCGATCGATAGCCTCCGGGCTGGTCCCGAGAATTTTCACCCCGGCCTTGGACAGCGGCAACGCCAATTTCAATGGCGTTTGCCCGCCGAACTGCAGCACCACTCCGAGCGGTTGCTCCCGATGGATGATGTTCAGCACATCCTCCTCCGTGAGCGGCTCAAAGTAGAGACGGTCCGAGGTGTCATAGTCGGTACTCACCGTTTCCGGATTGCAGTTCACCATAATCGTTTCGACGCCCTCTTCGCGCAGCGCCATCGCCGCATGTACACAGCAGTAGTCGAATTCGATCCCCTGCCCGATCCGGTTGGGGCCGCCGCCGAGAATGACCACCTTGGTGCGATCGGAGGGACGCGATTCGCATTCACTGCCGTAGGTCGAATAGAGATAGGGCGTATTGGCTTCAAACTCCGCCGCACAGGTGTCGACCCGCTTATACGTCACGGCCCTGGCCGGCTTGGCAGACTTGCCGGTTCCCATGCGTGCCTTGCGAACAACGGCCCCCTCGACGCCGAGCAATTGACCGATCCGGTCATCGGAGAATCCCAACTCCTTGGCCTCCCACAACAGATCGCCGGCGAGAACCGCAGCGGCTTTGTCAGCCTTGCCGATTAACAACTGCTCACACTGGATCAGCTCGCGAACCTGCTCCAAAAACCAGGGATCGATCTTGGTAATCGCGAACAATTCGTCATTCGTAAGGCCAAGCCTCATCCCGTCGGCCAGATACCAGAGCCGCTCAGGTAATGGGGTTTTCAGGGTACGCCGGATCTTCTCGACCGCCTCGGCACGATTGAACTCGGCAGGAATCCCCCGATCGATGCCGACCCGTGAGGCCAGTCCGTTCAAGTCCAGCTCCAACGAGCGAATCGCCTTTTGCAGCGACTCCTTGAACGTCCGACCAATCGCCATCACTTCGCCCACGGACTTCATCTGCGTCGTGAGCGTCGGATCGGCTCCTTTGAATTTCTGAAACGCGAAGCGAGGAATCTTGACCACGACATAGTCGATCGTGGGTTCGAATGACGCCTTGGTCACGCCGGTGATGTCATTGGTGATCTCGTCCAACGTATAGCCGATCGCCAGCTTCGCCGCGATCTTTGCAATCGGAAAGCCGGTAGCCTTCGAAGCCAAAGCCGAGCTCCGCGACACGCGCGGGTTCATCTCGATGATGATCATCTCCCCATTCTCGGGGTTCAGACCGAATTGAATGTTCGAGCCACCTGTATCGACGCCGATCTCGCGAATGATCCGCAAAGCCGCGTCACGCATACGCTGATATTCCTTGTCGGTCAGGGTCATGGCCGGTGCGACGGTGATGCTGTCCCCGGTATGCACGCCCATCGGGTCCAGATTCTCAATCGGACAAACGATGACCACGTTGTCCTTGAGATCCCGCATGACCTCCAACTCGTATTCTTTCCATCCGATCAACGACCGCTCGATCAGCACCTGACTGGTCGGGCTCATGGCCAGCGCCCAGTCGATGAGCTTTTCGAACTCCTCCCGGTTGTAGGCAATGTTGCCGCCGGTTCCGCCCATCGTAAACGAAGGCCTGATGATGGCGGGAAATCCGACTTTCTCAAGAATCCTGGCCGCCTCATCGCGGTTGTGCGCCGTCCCGCTCTCCGGCACCTTCAAACCGATCCGCTGCATCGCCTGTTTGAACGCCTCCCGATCTTCGGCCTTGTGAATGGCTTCCGCCGAGGCCCCGATCAGCTTGACGCCGTACTTCTCCAGCACACCACGCTTCACCAACCCCATCGTCGCATTCAACGCCGTTTGCCCGCCCATCGTCGGCAAGAGCGCATCGGGGCGCTCACGTTCAATGACTTTTTCCACCACCTCCAGCGTGATCGGCTCAATGTACGTGCGATCGGCCAGCTCAGGATCGGTCATAATCGTTGCAGGGTTGCTGTTGATGAGAATGACCTTGAATCCCTCTTCCCGCAGCGCTTTGCAGGCTTGCGTGCCGGAGTAGTCAAACTCACAAGCCTGGCCGATCACGATCGGCCCGGATCCAATTAACAGAATCGACTTGATGTCAGTGCGTTTCGGCATGCGTCCTCTACAGTGTGAAACCTAGCTCACGTGCAACATACTGACCGATGACGATCGGACCGGATCCACCGAACAACATCGACTTGGTATCAGTGCGTTTCGGCATGCGTTCTCGACAGTAAAAAACTAGCTCATTTGCGGCATCGGCCCGATCAGGGGACGATAGGGTGCCGGAGGCGGAGCCGTCGGGGCATTGGCCCCATGATAATGTTGCATCGCGTCAGGCAACCAGGCCTCGATTTGATTGATACGGGTAAGGTCCGAGGGATGCGTCGAGAGAAACTCCGGAACCGCCTGCTGCGACCGAAAGCACACCTTCCCGATCATCTGCCGGGGACAGCCGCTCATGCGCTCCCAGAACGGCACCGCTTCCCGCGGGTCGAATCCTGCTTCAGCCATGAGGCGCAGGCCGATATAGTCCGCTTCCGACTCCTGCTTCCGGTTGAACGGCAACGATACATTCACGCCGTAGGCTCCGAGCAACCCCTGCATCGCTCCGCCTCCGGCATGCCCGGCCGCTGCCGCCCCGATCGCACCCAATTGGGCGATTTGATCGATAATACTGCGGCTCATCCGTTCGACGCCATGCCGCTGGAGCGCATGAGCAACCTCATGCCCCATGACTGTCGCCAATCCTGCTTCGCTCTTCGTCGTCTTGAGGATGCCCGTAAAGATCGCGACTTTGCCGCCGGGCAGACAAAACGCGTTCACCATCTTGTCATCTTCGATGACCGCAAACTCCCACTGATACTCCGGCTTATTCGCCGCCTTGGCAATCCGCTGCCCCACCTTCTGAACCAGCTCATTGATTTCCGCATTGTCGCTCAGCGTCGCCTGCCGCAACACCTCGCGGTACGCGCCAAGACCAAACTCCATTTCCTTTTCTTCCGAAAAGAAAATGAGCTGATCGCGGGCGGTTCCCGGTGCGCGATAACAGCCGGTCAACGACGACAATAGTCCCAGAGCCGTGCAAGCCCCAAGTGCCGCATAAATTCCGGCCACTCCTCGCGCCCCAAACGCCAGTACTGCGCGACGCCCGACAGGGGTAGCGAGAAACTGGTCCACGTTATGATCAACCTGTTCTGCCATGACGTCACCCAATCGAACCGGCCCGGAACGATTTCAGCCTGGCCTAGGGCATCCACAAATACATGAATTGCGGCGTCCCGCCTCTGACAAACGACATCACGTCGAGATTGCCCAGCGCCGCCAGCGGACCTGGCGCCATGAGCTTGGTGTACACATTATTCGAATAATCGCCCGGGCGGTGATAGGTCACCACCTTCGCCTCGGTCAGTCCCGCTTTCTTCTTGGCTGCCTCAATGGCTTCTTCCAGATAGCCGATCTCATCAACCAGTCCCGCCGCTTTCGCTTGATCGCCGGTATAGATCCGACCGTCGGCCAGCTTCTTGATCTGCTCCATCTGGAGATTCGGCCTGCCCTCCTGCACAACGGTCAGGAACCGCTGATAGAACGAATCGATCAACCCTTGGAAAATGCCCCGCTCTTCCGGAGTCATCGCGCGAAACGGTGACCCCATATCCTTCCGGGGGCCGGACGTGATCGCGGTGGCCTCTACCCCCACTTTCTCCAACAGTCCGTGAGTATTCACCGTGAGCATGATCACGCCGATACTTCCCGTCACCGTCGAGGGATGGGCCATGATCCGGTCTGCGGCTGAGGCGATGTAATAGCCGCCCGAGGCCCCCACGTCCATGATCGAAGCAATGACCGGAATCTTGCGGGACGCCTTGAAGAGTTTGAGTTCATGATGAATGATATCCGACGCCGTGACGGTCCCGCCAGGCGTATTGATCCGCAACACCAGCGCCTTGACCGACTCATCACGTGAGGCCCGCGTCAGTTCTTCCTTGATCGTCGCGATCATGCTGGGATGGGTATAGAAACTCGACTTCTCTTCCGAACTGATCATCCCGGACACATCCACGAGCAGAATCTTGTCCTTGCCGGTTCCGCTGACCTGCCGTTCCTCCAGCGGAGCGGGCGGAGGCGGGATCTGAATATTGACGCAGCCCGTGTGTAACGCGCTCAAAACCACGACGAACACACCGGCGACGGATTGACGGAATCTATCCATGATGTTTCTCCATGAGCTGCACAAACTCCTCGAACAGGTACGCCGAGTCATGCGGGCCCGGCGAGGCCTCGGGATGATATTGCACCGAAAAGACCGGCTGGTCCAGACAGACCATCCCCTCAATCGACTGATCGTTCAGGCTCAGGTGGGTAATCGACACCTTGCCGAGCTTGGTCTCGATCGTCATCGGACGATCCGGCACGCCAGCGATCGGGGTCGGGCTCTGCACGGCGAAATTGTGATTCTGCGAGGTGATCTCGACCTTGCGTGTCCTGATATCGATGACCGGATGGTTCGACCCGTGATGCCCGAATTTCAGCTTGTAGGTCTTAAGACCTAAGGCCAATCCAATGATCTGATGGCCCAGGCAAATGCCAAAGATCGGATAACGACCGATCAACGCACGCACCGCTTCTATCGCATAGGGCACACCCTCGGGATCGCCCGGACCGTTCGAGAGAAACACCCCGTCCGGCTTCAACGCCTGCACCTCGGCAGCCGACGTCGACGCCGGCACCACCGTCACATGGCACCCCACATCGACCAGCCGTCGCAGGATATTTTCCTTCACGCCGAAATCATAGGCCACGACCCGCCAGGGCTTTCGTCGATCGGATCGCGCCCGCACCGGCACCACATCCGGCATCCATTCCCCCGAACCCTTGTCCCATTCATAGGAACGCTTCGAGGTGACCTCGGCGACGAGATCGCGGCCGAGAATGCTCGGCGCCTGCTTGGCCTTCTTGACGACAGATTCTCGATCGGCATCTACATGTGTAATCACCGCCTGTTGCGAGCCCTTCTCCCTCAGATGACGCGTCAGCGCACGTGTGTCCAACCCCTCGATCGCGACGATCTTGGCTTTGGCCAGATAATCCTGAATACAGTCTTTCCCTCGCCAATTGCTCACCAGCCGGCTGGCCTCCATCACCACGAATCCCTCGGCCCAGACTTTCCGAGACTCGCTATCCTCCGGCGTCACCCCGTAGTTTCCGATATGGGGACAGGTCATCGTAATGATCTGTCCTTTATAAGAGGGATCGGTCAGCACCTCTTGGTACCCGGTCATGGCCGTATTGAAGACCACTTCACCGATGGCTTCGCCTACATGCCCAAGGGCACGCCCCTCGAAAATCGTTCCATCGGCCAATGCCAAGAGCGCCTTCTTCATGCCTGCCCCTTACTCAGTCGCAATGTGTGATTGACGCGAACGCCCAGTTGAGACCCGGTCATGGCCGTGTTGAACAGTACTTCAGAGACAGCTTCGCCTGCGTGGCCAAGAGCGCGCCCCGCGAAAATCGTTCCATCGGCCAATGCCAAGAGCGCCTTCTTCATGCCTGCCCCTTACTCACTCGCAATGTGTGCAACGTATGATTGACCCGCACGCCCATCAACGCAATACCCAAAAAGAGATTCACCATATAGAGCGCGCGCACCGGCATATGGAGCTTAAAAAAGGCTTCAAACGCCGCCTTCCTTGCCGCGTCATCTTTGATCGCAAACGCCTCGGCTTGCAGTGCTGCTGCCTGAGGGTGCAAGAACCCGATAATGATCCCCGCAATAAGTACCATCACCCCGAGCAGGACCATTTCAAGAGTAGTGGGAGCCATCACAGGATGCTGAACCCACCGGCGCCAGACCATCCCGGCTATCATCACCACCATCACCACCATCACCGCTCGATTGAATCCTTCAAAGGCTCTCGTCAGAAAAAATCCCCCGCTATCCTGCCCGCCGAACGTGTTAAACACCGCCGGAATCACGGCGGCCACCAGAATCACCAACCCGCCCACCCAGACTCCCAAGGCCACCCATTCGAGCGTCAGACCGATACGTGAGATCCACAAGCGCGCCCGAGACTCCATCATAGACTACCGCTCCGCTGGAGTCGCTTCAAACACCACCCGCCCGCCGACGATCGTCGTTCTGACCCGCCCCTTCACCTTCCATCCGGCAAACGGCGTGTTCCGGCTCTTCGACTTGAACTTGCTGGGATCGACCTGCCACTGTTCGTTGGGATCGACGATCGCGACGTCCGCATCCACCCCGACGGCTAGCGTGCCCTTCTTAAGTCCGAACGCCACAGCCGGCGCGGTCGCCAATTTATCAACCGCCTGCTCCAGCGTCAGCACGCCTTCATCCACCAGCGCCAGCGTCAACGAGAGCGCCGTTTCCAAGCCGACAATGCCGAATGGGGCTTCAGTAAAGTCCTGCTGTTTTTCCTGCGTAGCATGAGGCGCATGGTCTGTGGCGATGACGTCGATCGTCCCGTCCCGTAACCCTTCTTTAATCGCCTGCACATCCTCGCCGGTTCTGAGCGGAGGATTCATTTTCGCCAGCGTGTTGTACCCACGCACGACATCTTCCGTGAGCGTGAAATGGTGGGGGCACGCCTCTGCCGTCACCTTGATCCCGCGCGCTTTCGCTTCGCGCACCATCCGCACCGATCCCGCCGTGCTGATATGGGCCAGATGCAAGCGTGCCCCGGTGAGTTCCGACAAGGACAGATTGCGTGCGACCATCACGTCTTCCGCGGCGGCCGGAATCCCCGGCAAGCCCAACTCGGTGGAGATCAACCCTTCATTCATGCAGCCGCCCTCGGCGAGATGCAGATCTTCGCAATGATCCACCACCGGGATGTCAAAGGCCACCGCATATTCCATCGCCCGCCGCATCACGAGACTGTTCATGACCGGCTTGCCGTCGTCGGAAATGGCCACGCAGCCGGAGCGGTGCAGATCGCCGATCTCCGCCAACTCCTTGCCTTCTGAACCCTTCGTGATCGCTCCGATGGGCAAGACATTCGCCAACCCCGCCGTGCGCGCCCGATCGATCATGAATTCCGTCACTGCTTGATTATCGTTCACCGGCTTCGTATTCGGCATGGCACACACCGTGGTAAAGCCGCCGGCCACCGCCGCCGCGCTGCCGCTCTGAATCGTTTCCTTATACTCAAACCCCGGCTCGCGAAAATGCACATGCAAATCCACGAACCCAGGCAACACCAACAGCCCCTTGGCCTCAATGACCGTACAGCCGGCGGGAGCCTTCAGGTTCGCCCCCACCGCCGCAATCTTGCCCTGATCGATCAAGACATCCGCTGCTCCATTGACGCGCCCCGGATCGATCACCTGTCCGCCCTTAATCAGTATCGCCACGATTTAGTTTGCTCCTAATATGAGATGGCCGCCCATGCGAACGGCCACGCCGTTCGCCGCTGGATCCAAGATCCCGTGATCGATCACCCGTCCGCCCTGAGTCACTATCGCTAGGATTTAGTTCGCTCCTGACATCAGGTAAAGGACACCCATACGAACGGCCACACCGTTCGCGACTTGATCCAAGATCACCGACGACAAACTGTCCGCGACTTCCGGCGCGATCTCGACCCCTCGATTGATCGGACCGGGATGCATGACAATCGCCTTCGGATCCGCCAGCTTCACCCGCTCCGCCGTCAGTCCGTACAGACGCGCATACTCTCGAATGGTCGGGAACAGCGCCCGTCCCTGCCGCTCGAGCTGGAGCCGCAACATCATGATGACCTGCACATCCCGCAGGCCCTCGTCGAGATGGTGGAAGACGCGCACACCCATCTTTTCAATGCCCAAAGGAATCATGGTCGGCGGCCCCACCACACGGACTTCCGCGCCCAGCTTGGTTAAGGCCAGTATATTGGACCGAGCCACCCGGCTATGCGCCACATCCCCCACAATGGCCACGCGCAATCCCTTGAACGCCATCCCCCGCTCTCGAATCGTATAGAGATCGAGCAGCGCCTGGGTCGGATGCTCGTGCCAGCCGTCTCCGGCATTGATCACCGAAGACTTCACCCCGCGCGCCAAGGTCTCGGCCGCCCCCGCCGACGAATGGCGAAGCACGATAATATCCGCCTGCATGGCCTCAATGTTGCGCGCTGTATCGAGCAAGGTTTCCCCTTTGACGACGCTGCTCGACGAAGGAGAAAAATTAATGACATCGGCACTCAGCCGCTTGGCCGCTAATTCAAATGATGTGCGCGTTCTCGTGCTCGGCTCGAAGAAAAGATTCACGACCGTCCGCCCCCGCAGCGCCGGCACTTTCTTGATCTCGCGGCCGCTCACTTCCTTGAACGAATCGGCCGTCTCAAGAATGAGCTGGATATCCTCCACCGACAAGGGTGCCAGACTGAGCAGATTTTTATGTTTGAGACTCATGGCATCCTCCGCATCAGGCCCTTAGGATTACCACCCGATCATCTTCGCCCGCTTCTTCTAACAAAACTTGCACTTGTTCGTCGCGCGACGTAGGGAGATTCTTCCCGATGTAATTGGCCTTGATCGGCAGTTGACGATGGCCGCGATCGACGAGGACGGCCAATTGAATTTCCGCGGGACGCCCCAGATCCATCAAACCGTCCATCGCAGCGCGAATCGTTCGCCCCGTAAAGAGCACATCATCCACCAGCACGACGATCTTATCGGAAATATCGAACGGCACCGAGGTCGTGCGCAGCACCGGCTGTTCCTTACGCAACGACAAGTCATCGCGATAGAGCGTGATGTCGAGATCCCCGATCGGTACAGGCGCCTGTTCGATCTCCTGAATGCGCTTCGCCAGCCGATGGGCCAGATGGACGCCGCCCGTCCGGATCCCGACCAGCGCCAGATCCTTCACGCCCTTGTTCCGCTCCAGAATCTCATGCGCCACACGGGTCAACGCCCGGGCGATATCGCCGGCATCCATAATCAACCGCTCTTGCTCACGATTCATTACAGATCCCATCATTCCTGAATTGTGGACATAAAAAAAACCCTCTCGCCGCATTTGCAAGCAAGAAGGTTCGGTTGTGAGGACCGGCCGTAGCCGGAGATCGCTGTCATAGAAGCTCCTTACTCACCTCTCTGGATGAGCATTAAAGGCATCTGGATCTTACTGGGGCGCGCCCCGACTGTCAAGCTCCGCAATTCCAATCCGACTGTCGAATCCACCTCACGTTCGTGCGTAACCGGGCAACGAAACCCATTCGCCAAAGACGTGACAGACCTCCATCACTGGCCTGGCGCGAGCGGCGGGGCATGGCGCGCTTCAACTGAACCCACGTAGGCATTACCAAGGGCAGACTCTCGCCTTCTTTTCTTACCCTCCCGTTGAACTCACTCTCTCCGCTCACCCTTTGCCCTTCCGCGCCTTGGAGATAGATCTCCGCCACGGCCCTTGCCACTTCCCGTTAATCATCTGTCGCTCATACCCCTCGCACATAAACAGTCCTGTCATGCGCCGCCTCCGAAACGACGCCATTAGGAGACGACCTTTCTCCGCCTGCGCCTTCTCCGACAACGGCGGCTCAATCATGTTGTAGCCCATCGGGACCATCGTGCGCAGCTTCTTGATCCATCGAACCTCCGCTGCATTTGCCACGTCCTGCGTCGTGCAATACTGAAGCACGCGCATGCTGAACTGCTGCTTCCCGAAGAGCGCCATATCACGGTGTAACTCGAACTGCTTAGCCGTAGACCGATGGCGACGCCATCTCACCTCGGGGTCCTGCTTCGTCTGCCCCACATACTGCTTCCCATTAACTTTATGGCGCTTCCGGGTTCCCTGTGGGGAAGAGCACGATCTCGCACCATCGGCTTGACGCTATCCACGCCCCGCCACTCCCCTCCTTCGTAAGGAGGGGCCAGGGGAGGTCGAAGACGCGGGGCCATGCGGACGGACCTGCCTGGCACACATGAGCGCGCGCCAGCCTGCGGAGACTCGACTCGACCCCACCTCCCCTCCCCTTACGAAGGGGAGGCATCGGAAAGGGAACGCGACGCCGTAGACCGAGCGCCAGGCTCTTGACCCACTCGATTTCCGGAAGCGCCAACTTTATTTCGCACTGCGTAGATGGCCCACATGATACTCATTGCACCAACCTCACCCACGGATTGCTGCGGCATCCATCTTCCTACGCTGGCATCTTACCTGTTCGATAGATGGACAGCCAGCACTCCATCCGGCTTCCACAGAGCCGAAGGGCAGCTGACTTGATTGATCTAGGATTAGTTTCGACGGGGCAATGAAGAAAGGGCGGTCTTACTCTTCGTCCGGCTGACAGGCTTCTTTCCACGCTGCAAGCTGATCCAATTTCCCCAGCTTGGTCAGGTAGGCTTCATCTATTGAAAGAGATGTGCCGCTCTCTCCCATAGGCTGCTCACTCTCAGCCAGCACATTGGCCACATGCACGGCGGTGAGCGGACTGAACGCCAGCTCGTCGCAGACGGATGGCCGATGGTGATAGGCGACGGCTTCGACGATCGCTTCGCCGACTCCCCACAGTCCCAACAGATAGGCCCCGACTTCAGCATGGGTGACGCCGAACACCTCCTGCTCCGCCTGCCAGTCGAGCAGGCCCTTATCCTTCTGAAGTCCCAATACCTGTTTGTACCCGTCAGGCATGTTACTCGCCAACACCAGCATGCCGATATCGTGCAATAGTCCCGCCGTGAAGGCATCGTCGATCATGGCCTGAGGGACGCGCTCTTCCTTTGCGATCGCTTTCGCATAGCCGCTGGTTTTCAGCCCGTGTTGCCACAAGGCCTCGAGTGAAAAGCCCGGCAACGCCTTGGCATCAAACTGGGAGAAGGCCTGCATAGACAGCACGAGAGACCGGATCGTGTCGCTGCCGAGCAAGGCCACCGCCTGCTCGGGATTCGACACCGTCGTGCGCAATCCGAAAAAGGCGGAGTTCACCAGTTGGAGAATCTTCGTCACCATCGCCATATCTTTGGAGATGATCTTGGCGATCTTCTTGAGCGAGGCATCGCCGGAATGGATTTCATCCATCAATTCTTTATAGAGCACCGGAAGGCTGGGGAGGCACTTGAGATTGGTGACAATCTTGCGCACGTTGTCGTCGGACAACAGCGCCCGCAGCCCGCAGGCGCGGATCATGATCGACCGCAAGAGTTGCGCATCGATGGGCTTTTCAAGAAACTGATGCGCCAGATCGGTCGAGCGCAGGCCCAGGCTCTGCCCCTGCTGGCCGGAGAAGGCGATGCGCACCATCTGCGGATACCGGGCCTTGGCTTCCTTCAACAGTTGGAACCCGTCCATCCCCGGCATGATCATGTCGGTCGCCAGCACGTCGAACGCATCCTGTTCCATTACGGCCAGGGCCTCCGGCGCGCTTTCCACAAAACGCATGTCCCACTCGCCCTTGATCGGGTCGAGCGTGCGCTTCAACATGCGCAGGACTTCCGGCATGTCATCTACGAACAAGACTTTTCGCATAGCCCCTCCCCCTCCCGGCATGCGGAACCACTACCTGTATCGGTTTATGGCAAAAACACTTGAGGGACAAACGATGTCGAGAACCTAGAGGACAGGATTGAATCCATCAATCACGGCAGGATGCTCAAAAAGGCCACCGTTCTCACCCGCCCAACCCCGGCGCGCCGAGACGCGCCGTTCCGCGGGCAAGGCGCAGCGAGCGGAGAGGTCCATTGCCTCCGGTTGCCTTTCCGTACGTTGAGCCTCTGAGCGACGCGAGAACGCCGCTGGCGGACTTTTTGAGCATCCTGCTAGGGGCGCTTGATTTCTTCGAGGGAGAACTGCTTCGGCAGCATGACAGGAAGCACTAATCCGATGGGATCGCCACGCTTGATGGTCGTGGGCTTGTGAAGTTGGAGCAGGAAATTGGCCGTGAAGGCCTCATAGTCCGGCAGCCAGTCGTACTGATTCGGGGTGCGCTTATATTCCTGGGTCTTAATGCCTTCCCAGATGGCATAAGTGCGCTCAGGGTAATGATAGAAGTGATTGGGAATGTCCTTCATCATCAGCCCGACATGCTTGGGATAGTAAAAGCGAATCCCGCAGCAGAGCTTGGGATAGCCGCTGTTGAGGATCAGATCGACGTACGTCCCGGAAAACGATTTGTATCCGAGCAACCGCTCTTCCGGCTGGATGGGCGGCGATTGCCATCTGACCCCATCGGCCGTCCGGCGCAGTTTGACATCCGCCGGGCACCGGATCAGCCAGCCATAGCTGCCGACCGTGCGGACCGGGCCGCAGTCGTCCGGCAACACCTTATACCCGCCGGCGGCGAGCCCTCGCTGTTCATCGAGCGTCATGTTGTTCAACATCGGACGGTGCGGATTGAAATCCAGCTTCAGCCGCTCCGGTGGAAACGCGGTCGAATACTCCCGCTCCCAGTAGATGACGACCTTGTCGCCGCTCTCCTCGACAGACACCGGCTCTGTAGTTGGCTCACTCATAGGCCTGACAGTAATCGAAGAAGACGGATCGGCGCAAGGGGAAAGCGGCTAACCTCGGCGTACATGAAACAGCGTCAGCCCGCTCCGGAGCTTGGCCTTCGGCAGAATCGTCTTATGCATCGCAAATGTCGGGAGTCGCTCAACTGCTTCCTCCCAGCAACGCTGCAAGCCGGCTCGGCTCAACTCATCGCCCGTTCGTGCCGACCCTACGATAAACGCATTGCCACCCGTTTTGACTTGCAGCGTGAGCGCACGTACCCGCGCCGTGAGGGCGCTTGCCTGTTCAAACTCGGCATAGGGAAGCCAGGCATAGACCAGATCATAGGATTCGGCTTGGGATGTGACGGGAGAGAGCATGAATCTGGTTCGCTGCAACCACTCCCATCGCTGCAATTCAGCGCACACGGTCCAAAGCTGCTGCGCCTGTTTGTAGGCAAAGGGCGGGTGCGAGATGTGCGCGACGACCTCGCGCGGGCGATCGAATGGTACACAGGTTGAGATCACCGCATCCCCGTTGTCGATTAGGATGCGCTCTGCTCTCATGAGTATCTGCCCGATCTCGCGATCCTGCTCGGCAAGGTCTTGCAGATAGTCCGCCACAAACGGCTGGGCCGCCAATTCTCCGACCGGCGTCTCATCCCCTGGATACAAGAGCACCGCGCCAAACACTTCTCCGGATTGGACAGCGGGAAGGCCAGACTGAAATACCGAGCGCCAATCGACGGGACTGGAAGAAGGCACTGAAGATGAAGACCGTACCCTTGCCAGACCATTCGTGAGCGATATCGCCCTCCGGTGATCTCGATCGTTCAACTGCAGCTCACCGTCGACGATGACGGCCGATCGATCCCAGGCCACCATCCGCCGTCCCTTGGGATTCACGTACGACAAGCCCATCCCATCGTCGGCGCAGGTCGCCTTCAGCAATTCATCTCCCTGCACCGTGAGACAGACAGACTGGGCCTCATCGAAATAGCGTAGCGGAGGCGCCGGTGCCGGGAGCCACGTGACCCGATGAGAGCGGGAGGGGTCCATGAACAGCGCGACCGGATCGCCGCCGGCATCGGCCTGCGGCGTGAAGAAACTGCTGAAGAGCCGAAAGGCCGCTTCGGATGGATAGGTCGGAATGCCGCGATAGCGCAAGGGGCGCGGACTGGATGGTCCCCCGTTCTGGTCGTCGTAGAGCCCGCGAATCAGCTCAAATGCCGCCGACCCGGTGCCCGGCAGGAGCGATTTGAAAAGTTCGACGACGGGTAGAAAATCGATCTGGTCCCAGTGCATCGCCCCCATGCAGGACATGAAACGAGCCGACGCAAACGAGCCGTCTTCCAGCACATAAAACGCATCTTTCCGATGCCGGATCGTCGCCTGGCCATGCGCATCGATGACCAGATCTTCGTCGCCGTAGAAGAAACGGACCTCTTCGATCGGCACCCGCATCGCCTGCGCCGCCATATGGCGAAGATCTTCCGCTTTCAGGCGCTGCCAGCCCGGCTTCGTTGCCAGGTTGAGACGGGTTTCATTGACCAGTCCGCCAGGTTTCAGCCCGACCCATCGCCCCCAGTCCAGCCGCAGGCGCGCACGAACCAAGACCGTTCTCCCGCGAGGATCGACACCCCACTCGCATTCATGCAGCGGATGGCCGTCAGGATCGGTGGCAAGCATTCTCCGACCATCGGGGCGATAGAAGACCAGATGGCCGGTGGCTTGGCGAACGACGCGTCCGCCGGATTGGTCGAATTGATGAGCCAAGGTCTGATTGGCAGAAAACCGGAGAGAGTCGGAAGACGCTAGTGCGGTACGAACAGGGTCGCCAGCCATTTACTCGCGGATCTGGCCGCTCCCCAGGACAATGAACTTCGAACAGGTGAGCTCTTCCAACCCCATGGGACCACGGGCATGGATCCGAGAGGTGCTGATGCCAATCTCCGCCCCGAGTCCGAATTGATAGCCGTCATTGAGCCGCGTGGACGCATTCACCAGCACCGCCCCCGCATCGACTTCCCGCAGGAACCGCATAGCCCGCTGATAGTTGGTTGTGATGATGGCTTCGGTGTGCTGGGACCCGTACTTGGCGATGTGCTCCATTGCCTCGTCCATGTTCTTCACGACCCTCACGGCAAGGACCAACTCTAAGAACTCTTTTCCAAAGTCATCGTCGGCCGCCGGCTTCGCGTCCGGCAGCAACTGGCAAGTCCTGGGACAACCGCGCACTTCCACCTTCGCCGCCTGGAGCTTTTCCATGAGACGCGGGAGAAACGTCCGCGCGATCGTTTGATGGACGAGCAACGTTTCCATCGCATTACAGGTCGAGGGCCGCTGGGCTTTGGCATTCACACAGATTGTCTCGGCCATCGCCTGATCGGCATCCGCATCCACGTAGATGTGACAGATCCCCGCATCGTGCTTGACGACCGGAATGGTGGCGTGCTCGGCGATGGTCTTCATGAGTGACGGACCGCCCCGCGGGATAATCAGGTCGATATAGCGATCCTGCTTGAGCAGGACCGGCACAAGTTCCCGATCCGGACGCTCGACAAAACTGATGGCGCCGGGGGGAATCCCTGCCTTCTCGGCGGCTTCGGCCAACACAGCGGCAATGGCGGTATTCGAATGAATGGCCTCGCTCCCGCCGCGCAACACACAGGCATTACCGGACTTCAAGCAAAGTGCGGCAGAATCGGCGGTGACATTCGGACGGGATTCGTAAATGATGCCGATCACACCGATGGGCACACGCACCCGGCCTACCTGCATCCCGTTCGGCCTGGTCCACATCTTCGGCATATCGCCTAACGGATCCGGCAGCTTGGCGACTTCCCGAATCCCGGCCGACATGTCGGCGATCCGCTGCTCCGTGAGCCGGAGCCGATCGGCCATCGCAGCCTTGTCCGGGTCAGTCCCGAAGGCCTCGATATCTTTTTCATTGGCTTCGATGAGCAGGGCCTGTTTCTCATCCAGCGCATCGGCCATGGCGATCAATGCGTTATTTTTTATGACCGTGGAGAGCGTCGCCAGACGACCGGCGGCCTGCCTCGCCCGCGTGACCAGCTCATGTACATAATCCGGGATAGAGAGCGGCGGGACTTCCTGAACGTCCTTCGTCTCGGGAGCATCAACGGGGGCTAATTCCTGCTGTTCCTCGTCGGAGATCATGCGCATCGCCTTCTCTGTGTAAAAGTGAACGGGCGACAGGATACCGCGCGCGTTTGAAGGCGGTCAAGGCACCATCCTCCGCCATTGAGATCCCAATGCAGGCAGTGTCAGGGTTCAATGGAAGACTGGCAATGACTCACCTGCCGACTTAGGGAGCGGGCGGGGCGACTGGAGGTCCTAACTGAGGAGGGGTCGTGCCGACGGGGTTCTGAGGGGACATCGGAGCCATTCCCGGGAACGCGCCCTGCTGCCCGGCTGAACCTGGTCCCGGGGCCCCCATCCCAGTCATCCCCATCAATATCATGGAGGGATTCGGATGCTGAAACACCCAGTCATAATATGATTTGCGCCCGTCAAAATGCCTGACCGCAGGAGGAAAGTTGTGTTGCCAGATCGGCAGGCTCTTGCTCTTGCTCCTCACTCCCATGATTCCACCGGTCGGGGCACGAACCAGCTCCCAGTCGCCATGCCCCACAGGATCTCCATAGACCTTGCGCAGAAAAGGCTTGGGCAATCGAGTGAGCTCGGCCAGTGTTTGCGGATACACTTCTCCCGGAACCACTCGTCCCGCTTTCATGCTGGCCGAATAGAACGCCAACGCGTTCTGAATCTCAATGCCTTTAGAAATGAGATCCGCCTCCAGCTCGCGCTGTATCATTACTTTCCACTGCCGTGCGGCCACGGTCATCCCGAGGCCGATGAGCACGATGGCAAACATCAAGACGACATAGGAAAATCCACGCTCAGATTCTCTGCCATTGAAGACAAACCCTCTCATGGGCTATGGCTGCGGTTGTTCCGCATCCTCCGTGAGGGGAACCGTGTGGTCGACCCGCGCCTGAGTATCTCGGAGCGTCACGCTGTCCGGAGTGATGGCTTTCACCACCAGATGCCGCTCCAAACGCTGGCCGACCCGGCCGATCATCACCTCTTCATTCTTGCTCAGCACGGCCGTATTGCCGGTGCCCTTGGCCGACTCACCCATCCGGACAAATCCCAAATACCGATATTGATCCAATTCTAAGGACGCCGCCTGCTGCTGCAATGCCTGTTCAGAAACTTGGGTCGACTGACCACCATCCGATCCGTCACCGGCCGCTGACGTCGTTCCATCTAAACCAGACGCCGCAAAGATATTTCGAGGTGCAGTAAACGTGGCCTCGCGCTGGGTTCGTGCGGACGCCAGCTGCTCGAGGTGGACACGTAATCCACCGGTTCGGGAAAGCGGACGCACGAGCGACGACGCCGGGCCAGAGGTATTGGCCAATGGCATGCGAACCGGATCGGGCAACGCGCCCCACTGCCAATAGGCCACTCCACCCCAGAGCGCGACCAGTCCGATTGCGATGAGCGCTTTCCGCTTGGCATCCATCTATTGCTGTACACCCAATGGAGACTTCACTGATTCTCCACGCAAATAGGTCACAATCTTAATGTTAAAGGTCAACTGTTGATCGCGCGGACTAGAAGAACCGGCAAGCTCCAGATCTTCTATGAACAGCAGCTCCTCCGCTGTTTCAAGATCGTAGATAAACCGCCTCAGATCCTCATACCGGCCGGTCATGGAACCCTGGAGCACCCCTTTGCTCGTGTTCGCTACGGCCGTCGCCTCCGTCTTGTAGGACAGCGCCGGCAGCGTCACATGGTCGCGTTTGGCCTCTTCGGATATCCCCAAGGCCAGCGGAGCAAAGTCACGCTCGACCGGCAGGACCGCCCACACCTGACTCACATCCTTTCGCGCTTTCCTGGCTTCCCGATGCTGGGCCAACACCTGGCGCGCGGACACCCACTCTTTTTCTATTTGGATCCGATCGCCTTCGACTCCCCGAACGCCGAACGCATTGACCACCATCAGCCCTGCCAGCAACAATGCCGCCAGCCCAACCCACGGCAATAGCGGGGCATAGGGTTCGGACAACATGCGCTGCAACCGATCAGTCACTTACACGCCCTCCCGCCGATAGCGCACAGTCACGTCGAACTCCACCAAACCACTCGGCCCGACTCGATGCTGAGCTAGCACCGGGTCTTTGAATTTGGGATGGTCTTGCAACCCCACGGTAAATGCCGTGAGATCTTCCAAACTCGTCGCCGAGCCGGTCAAATGCACGAGAGACCCTCCGGACTCCAACCGGACACTGGTGAGCGCCAACCGTGGCGGAATCGCTTGCTCCAACCCCGCCAAAAACGCCGTCCAAGAAAAGGTCCGCTTCTCAAGCAGCTGATTGGCCAATGCGACTTCTGCAGGCAACTGCTGCAGCGCCCGCTCGGACAGATCGATCCCTTCTTGAGTCGCCTCGGCCATGAGCTGCTGATCCTGCTGCCGCACATGCTCCAGCTCTACGCTCATTTGCCGGACATCTTGGTACCCGAGAACCGTCCGGGTGATACTCCACACGATCGCCACACAGAGCCCCAAACAACCGGCCATCAGCCCAAGTTGGAGCGGAAGCAAATACCATCGAAATCGAGTGGCGAGAGAAATCTGAAAATATCGACGGAGGCCCATGACACGCGCAACGCGATCGGCGACGCGGCTCACGCCGTCTCGAAGGGCCGCCATCATGACAACACTCCCGCCAGCGCGGCCAGGGAATCCACGCCTTGACGATGGTCCCCGCTCCCCCATCCACGCGATTCAATATCTTCCCAGCCCAGGGACTCAACGGACAGCGCCAGATGCTCTTCGAGCTTTTCATGCAAGGGCACCATATCATCGGCACACAGCACGGCGCGCTTCACCGACACTCCCGAATGGCGCTGCTGGCACATTTCCACCGAAGCGGCACATTCTTCCGCGATCTTCTGCAATCCGGCATCGGCGCCGCTCAGCGCATCAGCGGTCAATAACTTGCAGCGATAGAACAACAGGCGACCCTGCTGAAACACCATAGCCGTCAACGCTCGATCCAGCAGGCTGATCCACAGAAGATCATCGCCTTCCCATCCGCTCCGCCCCGCCATCTTGGCCCATAGATCAAAGAGACGCAGGCTCGTGAGCCCCACATCCCGTGGGACCAAACCGACGCTTTCACACACAGACTCATACTGACGCAAGACGGATTGATGGACCGCCACGGCCAGGACAGACTGCGCCGCGCCAGCGGCACGTGGGGGTCCGCTAAATACTTGAGAGACCATCGTCGTTCCGGTGAGTGGGAACAGCTGTTCCTGCCCGAATCGCCAGCGAATCAACGCGTCGCGCTCATCCGCGCGAGCAGGCAGTTGGTCCAGATGCAGCACCACGGCACGCACCGCCGCATCCGGGAGCAATAAGGTCACTGGACGAGGGCAGTTGGCCATCACCGCATGCCCCAGGATCCGAACGTCATGGGGAGGACCGACCAAGGCGTGAATCTTCGCTTCCACAACAGTCAGCTGAGCGAGATTCGGTTCAGCCGGCGACGGCTTGACCGCTCCCTCAGGAAGCGGGGAGGTGACGCATCGATGTCCACGCCTGCCACGCCAATCCGGCTGCGCCTCCGCCCATGCCACAGACTCCACACCGATCTTGAGACACTGTCGCGGCCGACCGCTCATCCATCCCCACATCCCTCACCCCTCCTCGCTGAAGGTCACACGATTGATCTCACGCAGCGAGGTCTCTCCCTGCAATACTTTCTTGATGGCGGATTGACGCAGCGTAATCATCCCGTCCGTCACGGCACGATACCGGATTTCTGACAGGGGCCGTTCCGCCAAGATCATTTCCTTGATCTCATCCGTCAGATCCAGAAATTCCGTAATACACTTCCGTCCGCGATACCCGGTCCCCATGCAATTCGAGCACCCCTTCCCCTGATAGAAGGGGGTATCTTTATATTGTTCATAGTCGAGGCCCGAATCCTCCAAGAGCGATTGTTCAGCCACAACCGGCACCCGGCACGAGGGACAGAGGATCCGCACCAGCCGTTGCGCCAACACGCAATTCAACGCCGCGAGAAAGTTGTAGGCATCGATGCCCATGGAGGCGAACCGGCCGATGACATCGAACACATTATTCGCATGGACCGTCGTCAGCACCAAATGTCCGGTCAGCGCCGACTGAATCGCAATCTGCGCGGTCTCCGCATCACGAATTTCTCCGACCATGATCTTGTCCGGGTCATGACGAAGAATGGATCGGAGCCCTCGCGCGAACGTCAGCCCTTTCTTTTCATTGACCGGAATTTGCACGACCCCAGCCAGCTGATACTCGACAGGATCTTCAATGGTAATCAGCTTGTCTTCCGCTGTATTCATTTCTGAAATCGCGGCATACAATGTCGTCGTTTTTCCGCTTCCGGTCGGCCCGGTCACCAAGACCATCCCGTAAGGCCTGACGATCGCCCGACGAAACCGCTTCAGATCTTCAGGGTTGAAACCCAACCGCTCCAGGCGGAGGGCCGAGACCCCGGTAGTAATCGCCTCCCGGTCCAAGATGCGGACGACGACGGACTCACCGAATACGCTGGGGAGAATAGACACGCGAAAGTCGACGGTCTTCCGATCCAACCGCATACGAAAACTGCCGTCTTGCGGCACGCGCCGCTCGGCAATATCCAGTTCGGACATGACCTTCAGCCGCGACACCAGCGGCGCATGCAAGCGGACGTCCAACGGTTCCATGGCCGGAACGAGAATGCCGTCCACACGCAACTTCACCTTCGTGGCTCGATCCGACGCTTCGATATGAATATCGCTCGCGCGACGCTGCATCGCGCTGAGCAGGATCGAATCCAACAATTTCACGGCCGGGCTTTGATCCTCGGCCACATGATTGACGGTGAGCACTTCTTCCCCGCGGTCGTCCTCCTTGACCAGAACGGACCGGTATTCCGCTTCCAATTCCCGCAACGCCTGGCTCGAACCTTCACTTCGCTCAAGCGCGGAGAGAATCGCGCTCCGCGAACTCACCACACGCGCGAGGGGCTTGCCGATCAGCAATTCCAGCTCATCAAATCCCAGCACATTCTGCGGATCCGCAATGGCAATGGTCAGAACCCCGGCCCGCTCCCCCATCGGCACAAACGGATGGCGCTGCATGAGCTTCACGGAGATGGATTCATAGAACTGCGGATCGACGCGATAATCGGTGAGCGGTTCGTAGGGAAGTCCGTACTGCTCGGCCAGAGCCTTGGCAAGCTGCTCTTCCGAAAGCACTCCTTCGCTCACCAGCGTTTGACCGAGCGCCAGAGATACTCCACCTAAGCGGCGAAGCGCCTGTTCAATCGGCTCACGAGCAAGGCCATGGCGAACCAAGACCTCCAACAACGTGGGACGGGCCACACTACGAGCCACTACACACCTCACGCCTCCGGACACCGTTCGCCGCGCCTGTAGAAACGATCTTCATGACGGCCTACCCAATCGTGCCGGCCATCTGAAACACCGGCAGGTACATAACAATGACGATCGCTCCGACGAGGACTCCCATCACCAGCAACAAGACCGGCTCAATCCACGTGGTCAATTGAGACAACCGTGTATCGAGATCCGCCTCGTAAAAATCTCCGACATCTCGCAACATGCTTTCCAACGAACCGGTCTCCTCACCGACCGACACCATCTCGATCGCCAGCTTCGGCAAGATGTGCGGACGCTCGAGCGCAGTCGCCAGCGTGGCCCCTTCACGAATCTCGCTTTCCGCCTCATCCAAACCGGCCCGCACCCAGCGATTGGAGACCGCGCCGCGCGCGATGTGCAACGCCTCCACCAGAGGCGTACCTCCGGCCAGAATGGTCCCCAGGGTTCTGGTCAGCTGCACCGTGTGATGCTTCACCATAATCGGCCCGATCAATGGGAGCGCGAGCAAAAGGCGATCCATCGTGAATCGCCCGGCCGGAGTCGTATAGTAGGCCCGCAAGGCCACCCCGCCTACACCGACCAGTATCAACCCCGGAATTACTTGCGCCTCGCTATGCTGCACAAGATCCATCAGCAATTGAGTCGCCCAGGGGAGGGTCTTTGCATTCTCCCCATACACGGACACAAAGGTCGGCATCACATAGGTCAACAAGAAAGCAATGACGGCCACTCCGATCAATACCAGAAACAGCGGATAGGACAGGGCTTTCGTCACTTTTTGCCGCAGTGCCATCATCAGCTTGAGGTAGCCGATGTATCGCTGCAGAACCTCGGGAAGATTACCCGATTGCTCTCCCGCCTTAACCGTCGCGATATACAACTCGGGGAAATAGGCTGAATGCTTGGCCAACGCGTCGGACGACGCCGTCCCTCCTCGAATATCCTGCCGCACATCCCGCAACGCCTGCTGAAACCCTGTGTGTTGAGCCCGCTCGATAAGCAACTCCCACACTCGCAACACCGGCAATCCCGACTTCACCAGCGCCAAAAACTCCTGGTTGAAAATCAGAAACTCTCCCAGAGGAAGCTTTCCCCAGGATCGACTCGGGGCAGGATGGCCGGAGGCCACACCGCTTCGCTGATGTAAAGTAAAGACCAAGAGGCCTTGAGACTCTAGCTTGCCGCGCACTGCCGCCTCTTCGACCCCTTCGATCTGCCCGTCGACGATTGAGCCGTCAGACCGAGCGACTCTGTAGGTGAAGATGGCCATGAATAGGTACCTGCGTCCCCGGGAGATGGGGCGTCTGGTTACTCAGCCTTATCGAGTGGAGACGTTCCGGATGCGACACGGCTGGGGAGCCGAAGGGCTTGCCCAATGAGAATCCGATTGTCCTGTAACTCGTTCGCCGCCATGAGTTCCTGTACCGTGGTATGAAATCGCTGCGCAATGCTCCACAGAGTATCCCCCGGCTTCACCGAGAGACTGGCGGGATAGTCGGCCGCCGCCACAGAACGCTCTCCGCCATCAATGAGCGCGTCGGATGGCAGTGGCTCAACCGGAGCCACCGCCACGCGCGACTTTTCAGCGCCATGACGGGATGAATCCATGTTGACAGGATGCACAGCAGACGGGCGGGTATTTGTCGAAGACAGGTTGGCCGGTGCGGCACCGGTTTCGCCACCGCGTTCAAACTGCTTTCCCATCTTCGCCAACTGCTTCTGGAGTTGTTTGAGCTGGTTCTGCAATGCCGTGCCGGCCTGGGAAACCCGTTGCCGCTCAGTCCGGGATGAAGTCAGCTCCTCACGCTGAAGATCAATGATATGCCGCGCCTCCGTCAACCGCCGTTCAGCTTCTCGAATTCGTCCTTCCATCTGCGCGCGGGCAATCTGGGAATCCGCGAGCTCTTGCCGCCTAGAATCGAGCTCCGAACGAAGTTCCGCAATCGTACGCTGGGAATCACGGAGCGAGGTCTTCAGCGTATCCACCGTCAGCTGAAGGTCCGATACCTCCTGCTCAACGATAGGTTCAAGCGGTCCACACCCGACAAGACCTGTCCCCCCGAGCAGAAACCAAATGGCCCATGCCCCCAGTCCTCTCCGCCACGTAGGACGAGGGACCCGGACAGGCGATTCATGAAGTGAACATGTGCGCATAGACAGCATTACCATTGATTGTAGGCGGTCCCGGTTGTTCCGACAAGATCAGACCCGGAATAGACATCAAAGATGCCACCCTCCGTAGGCTCAATGATCTCCTGCCACGTCGTGGAAGAACTCGTAAACGGGTCCTTAGGAATCGACCGCAGATATCCGGCCACCACAAGCCCTTCCAAACTGGTCGGATATTTCCCATGGTCGGCCCGATGGTGATCCAAGAGTTCCCGCATCGTGAACAGATCCTGCCGCAACACGGTCTCCCTCGCCTTGATTAGCGAAGACTGATACGACGGCACCGCAAGCGTGGCTAATATTCCGATAATCGAAATCACGATCATCAACTCAATAAGGGTAAAACCCTTTGCGTTGAGTGCGCCGCGCCTACCAATCTCGATACTTCGTTCCATCCAGCGCTACGGCCTCACTTTGGGTCACCACATCATAGACATCCTCGCCACACCAACTGGACGGCTTCGGACTGTCTTTATAACAACGGAGTATCCAGTCGATCTTCCCGGTGAGCGGGTCGACGGGCATTCCTCGAAGGTATCGCCGCATCGTCGTCCCGCGAACCGTCGCTTCCTCCCCGGTCAATTTGACCCCGAGAAGCGCATCCAACGTCTTGGGATACCCATAGATGCTGGTCACATCTTTACAGGTCAGCTTGTTCTTCAGACAGACAGGCCCGAGCAGCGTATCGCCATCTCGATTCCATTCCAACTTAAAGGTATCAATGGCCGCTCGGATAGTCCGCAATTGCTGGCGCAATTCGATTTCCTGCCGTCGTTGCGTCGTGACCTTGCTCAGGGGCATCGCAATTGATGCGAGAATCACGACGATCGTCATGGTGACAAGGAGCTCAAGAAGCGTGACTCCCGACTCTTTCACCGGACCCTCACGACCCCCGTCCCGACTTCGGTCGCTTGCGCCCCACCGTCCCGATCAGCCGCAGCGAGCTCGACCCTCACCGGAGAAACACCCACGGCAGCAGCCGTAAAGATGACCGTCACTGATCGAGGGGCGCGGCTGTCCGTTTTTGACAGACGGAACGCCAACTTCCCCGCGTCTTCACCCCCACCATCGTTTCCAAAGGCCGCGGCATCGAGCAGCTCCGCATCGCCGATTCGCTTGAAGTGCAACACCAGCGGATCGTATTCCAGCAGGAAGACACCATCGGCCGATGCCTGAAGACGCCCATCCAAGATCGAAAGCTTGATCTCTTTTCCGACTTGGACCGCAGTATCGCCTGGCTGAATAGAAAGGATCGGGCCACTGACTGCGGCCTTCATCAGAGAAGCAGCTGACGTTTTGTCGCTCTTGGACCGTATGCCGTTGGAAGCGAGTGATCCGAGTCCGGTCTGACTGCCGGAAAGATGGGCCAGCGTTTTTTTCGGCGCACTGGAGAACAGCGGCGTGGTCGCATAACTTGTCTCAGTCCCGGACCAGAAAGCCTGGTTGGTTGATCCGGGTGCCAACGGGGATTGCATGATACGAGGGGTAATCGTCAAGATGACTTCGGTCGTCACCCGTTCCGTTTTGAATGAGCTGAGCCAATTCCCGATGAGAGGCAGATCGCCGATCCACGGCATGGTCACGCGAGTCTTGCGATCCTCCTCCTGAATCAAACCGCCGAGCACGATGGTCTCCCCGTCACGCATATTGAGTGTCGTTTCCGCAGATCGATTGCCGAAACGGAACTGCTGGATTGGCGGCGAGGCCTGTAAGGTCACCTGGTCGCCGATGCGAATCACTTCAACTTTCATCTTCAAGGAAAGTTCGTTGCCCAATCGAATGGATGGCTCCACCGTAAGCTTGACTCCGGTGTCCCGAAACTCAATCGACGTGACGGTTGAGGTCGTCGGCACAGCCCCGGTTGCCGCCTGCCCAGGCAACACATTGGTGGTCGACAAGAGGATCGGCTGCTTGTCTCCGATATTAATCTCGGCCTTCTTATTGTTCACCACCCGCACTTTTGGCGCAGCCAGCGTCTTAGCATCAGACTCCTGCTTAAAGAAATCGAGCAAAACACTCGTTGGAAGACGAAACAGATAACTGTCCGGCCCAAGACTCGTCAGTTGGCGATACGTCATTTGGACAGGATCTGCCGCCAACGCCCCCGTAAAGCCGGGAGGAATGAGTCCGGCGCCGGCCTGCTTGGGATAGTTCAATCCGTACGTTTGATTCTTGGTGCGATTGACTTCCAGCACTTCAAGATCAAACAGAACTTCCGGCTCTTGCCGGTCGTTTGAAAGAATGATCCGCTCCGCGAGATCCAGCTTCTCCGGTTGATCGCGGATCACGATGGCATTGAGCTGTTCATTGGCATGCATCCGTTTGGAATCCAGCATGCTTTTGAGCAACACCAACATATCCTTGGCCTTGGCTGTCGAAAGATAAAATGTGCGGATCATCAGATCCTGATACTGTTCCTGTTTCTGTTTGGTGTTCGGACTGATGATGAGAACTCCGGAAGAGACCTGCCTTGAAAAGAGACTATTGCTGTTCAAGATCAAGTTCAGCGCGTCCTCAAATGGCGTATCCTGCACCCCGATGGAAATCGGATCGTTTCGGACATCTTTATCGAAGATCAGGGTGAACCCGCCGACCTTCGCCACGCCCTCCAATACCTCTTTAATCCCAGCGTTCTTGAATCGCATCGTCACCGGCTGCTTCAGACGGTCGCCGCGCATGGCCGCCTGCTGCTCTTCCGTCAATCGGCTGATGCTTTCAAGAGGATCTTTGAAGGTAGGGTCAAGCTCCGCAGCCCTGGTATAGCCTCCCATCGCCTCGTCGGTTCTGCCGAGCTGGGCCAACCGATCGGCTTCACGGAAATGCGAGCGAGACTCTTTCATTCGGGTCGCTTCCGCCAGACTGGCCTGATGAGCGAGATTGGCAGGCTCAATCGTCAGCGCCCGCTTGAACTGCTCAATCGCCAGATCCATTTGCCGTTCTTTGAGAAACGTCTGCCCGCGGTCATGATAGAGGCCTGCAGCTCGTTCTCGCGCCATCGCATACTTGCTGGTGAGACCTGGATCAAATGGATCATTCTTCAAGGCCTCCTTGTAGGCGAGACTAGCCTCCTCCCAATTCCCGGCTGCCAAATGCTGATCGCCGCGCTTCGCGTCCTGAGAGGCGAGACAACCCGAGAGAAGAACAAGAGACAAAAGCACCGGGGCAATTTGCCCTGAGTGGGGGAAAAACCTATCGACGCGAATCAGTAGACTCCACATCACAATGCCAGCAGCCTTTCTTTAGACCAGCAGAAGAACAGCACGGAAGGATGGAAGTTTGATACCAGACATACCAGGCTATTTATACTATATATTGAGAAGTTCAGAAAGAACTTGTCAATAGGCAGTAGCACGAGGAACCCAGTGAAGGTTGGAGCCTACAGGTCCGTCCCCACTCGTTAGTTGAGAGCGTACGAGCACTGATAGAGGGACGGGACGGCTGAAAACCGTATCAGCCGTCCCCACTAATCTAGAGACGCCAATATTTTATTGAGGAAGGGACTTTGGATGGGTCAAAAATGCTTTTCACATCGATCAGGACTCCGCTCTTCTGATCACGCAAGGGCTTTAACAGTTCACTGAGCCCCATCTCAAGGAAACTCCGGTGAGCCACCGCCACGATCACCCCGTCAACATCCTTGATCTGTTTCAAATCAACCAATTTGATCCCGTACTCATGCACAGCTTCCTCCGATTCGGCGATCGGATCGTGCACAACCACCTGCACACCATACTCAAGAAGCTCGTTGATGATATCCGGGACTTTGCTATTGCGAAGATCAGGCACATTCTCTTTGAAGGTCAATCCGAGCACCGCGATCTTGAGTTCATTGACCGGCCGTGGAAGCCGGCTCAGGAGCTTCATCGTCTGCTCAGCGACGAACTTTCCCATGCCATTGTTGATCCGGCGGCCTGAAAGAATCACTTGAGGATGGTACCCCACCGACTCGGCTTTCGCCGTCAGGTAATAGGGATCCACCCCGATGCAATGGCCGCCGACCAAGCCAGGCGAAAATCTCAGGAAATTCCATTTCGTTCCTGCGGCTTCTAAGACCGATTTCGTATCGATTCCCAACCGATGAAAAATCAATGCGAGCTCGTTCATCAACGCGATATTGAGATCGCGCTGCGTATTCTCAATCACCTTCGCCGCTTCAGCCACCTTGATACTGGACGCACGGTGGATTCCGGCTTTCACCACTGTCTCATAGGTCTTCGCAACGATTTCCAGCGATTCAGTATCCTGCGCTGAAACGACCTTGATGATTTTCTCAAGTGTATGTTCCTTGTCGCCTGGATTGATGCGCTCCGGGGAATATCCGATCTTGAAATCGACCCCGGCCTTCATCCCGGACATCTTTTCGAGGATGGGCAAACACACTTCCTCCGTGGCACCGGGATAGACCGTCGACTCATAAACAACAATGGTGCCCGGAGCCAAGTTCGAGCCGATCAGCTCGGACGACTTCTGTAAGGCTGTAAAATCAGGCTGAAGCGCCTCGTTGATAGGCGTCGGCACCGCAACAATAATGAAATCAGCCGCCTTGAGCTCCGCCGGTTCCCACGTATACTGCACCTGCGAAGCCTTGAGATCTGCGGTTGACACTTCACCCGTTCGATCGACCCCGCGCCGCAGCTCCGCAATCTTGGCTTTGTTAATATCGAAACCAACTACGGGGCCTTGCTTGCCGAACGCCACGGCAATGGGAAGGCCCACATATCCCAGCCCTACGACAGCAATTGAACGAGTCTGCTCTTTACCCATACGCCCTCCAAAATATACTCAAGCAACATGGCAGAAGCCCTAGAACCAGTCAAGAAAGTACGCGGTTCTTTCCAAAGGTTCGATTCACTTTCGGGCCACATAGTAATGGGCACGTCCACGAAATAATAAGCCGTGACTATGCCAGCAGGCACAGCGCATCGCGGATAGGCAGGATCAATCGACCGTTCATGCCTCATACCTTCCAGCTAGGAGCCTGTCCGAGTAATGGCTGACCATGCGTGACAAGACGTAGATTCACGGCAGGACCAGCAGCGATTCGGTCCGCCGCCGAAGGGTGTGGCCGATACGTGTGCCAATGAGTGGAATTGTGATCGGTTTGGGGGG